>CAZAGL010000029.1:0-13995 GCA_964484435.1 uncultured Caulobacteraceae bacterium | reverse complement strand
GGGCGCGAAACGAACAATCGGGGCTGACATGGAGAATCCTTGCGTGAAACGGGGTTTACCCCCTCGCCTCGCCCGCCGCTAGCCATTAGGGTGGCGCAAATCCAAAAGGAGCCCGCTTTGGCCATCAGCTCGTTTCGTGAAATCCGCTTGAAATCGCGCCCCATTGGGGCCCCGGGCATCGCGCATTTCGAACTCGCCAATGCTGCCGCCAAGCCCCCCGAGGCCGGCGAGGTGCTGGTGCGCAATCTGTGGATGTCGGTTGATCCGTATATGCGCGGGCGCATGTATGATCGGCCCAGTTATGTGCCGCCCTTCGAACTGGGCAAGGTTTTGCAAGGCGGCGCGATCGGGGAAGTCGTGGAAAGCCAGGCGGATGGGCTAAAGCCCGGCGATCTGGTGGAATCCATGTTCGGCTGGCGCGAAGGCTTTACCGCCTCCGCCGCGGCCTTGACCAAACTGCCGCAAACACCTGTGCCGCCCCAAGCCTTTTTGGGGGTGTTGGGCATGCCCGGCCTCACGGCCTATGCCGGCCTTCTCGAAATCGGCAAGCCACAACCTGGCGAGACCGTGTTTGTTTCGGGGGCGGCCGGGGCAGTTGGCTCGCTCGTGTGCCAGATCGCCAAGATCAAAGGCTGCACCGTGGTGGGTACTGCCGGTTCACCGGAGAAATGCGATTGGCTGCGGGCCGCCGGTATCGATGCCGCCGTGAATTATCGCCAGGCCGAAAAACGAGATGGCCTTCTGGCCGCGATGAAAGCTGCCGCCCCAAACGGCATCCATGTCTATTTCGACAATGTGGGCGGGGAGCATCTGGAGGTGGCCCTCGAATTGGCGCGGCCCTTCGCCCGCTTCGTCGAATGCGGGATGATTTCGCGCTATAATGATGAAACGCCGCCCCCGGGGCCACGCAATCTTATTTACATCGTTGGCAAAAGCCTGATGATCCAAGGCTTTATCGTCATGCAATTTGCTGGCCTGCGCGAACAATTCCACAAGGATATGGGTGAGTGGATGCAAGCGGGAAAAATCCGCTCGGAAGAAACCGTCCATGATGGCATCGCAGCCGCCCCGCAGGCCTTCGCGGACCTGTTCAGCGGCGGGAACACAGGCAAAATGCTGGTGAAACTCGCTTAAGGAAAGCCTTTCACCGCATTCGAGAAAAAGGACCGGACCGCTATGGCGCGGCTGTTCGATGCATATGTCATGGTGGATTGGAGCGCCGCGGCCAAGCCCAGCACGGGGGCCGATTCCATCTGGATCGGCGTGCTGAAGCGCAATGTGCGCTTCCAGCTGGCCTTTTCCGCCACCAATCCGCCCACTCGCGCCGAGGCCGAGGCCCAGCTCGGCGCGCTGCTGGAGGATTTCGTCAAGCGCAATGAGCGGGCGCTGATCGGCTTTGATTTCCCGCTCAGCTTCACGCGGGGCACGGCAAAAGCCCTCAAGCTGGCCGGGCCGGCCTGGGACAGCCTTGGCAAATGGGTCGAACACGAGATCAAGGACAAGCCAGATAATTCCAACAACCGCTTCCAAGCCGCCGCCAAGATGAACCGCCTGATGACCGGAGAGGCGTTCCCGTTTTGGGGCTGCCCGGCCCGCGATGAGCAAACCACCCTGCGCGCCAAGCGCCCCCGCGATCATCTCGAAACGGATTTGCCGGAAATGCGCTTTGCCGATGGGGCGGCCAAGGGCGCGCAATCCATTTGGAAGTTGTATTATCAAGGATCGGTCGGGGGGCAGGCGCTTACCGGCATCCCCGTGGTGCGCCGCCTGCGCAAGCGCTTCGCCACTAGCCGGCTCTGGCCGTTTGAAACCGGCTGGAAGGCCTTGACGCCCGCGGATCTGGACGGCATCGGGGCCGTGATATGCGAAATCTGGCCGTCCATGCTGAAAGGCCAAGCCGGGCCCGGCGAGGTCAAGGATTTGGCGCAGGTGCGCACCCTGGCCGAGCATTTCGCTGCGCTCGATGAAAAAGGCCGGCTATCGGCTTTGTTCGGCCCCGCCAAAGGGCAAGCAGCGCCGGCCGAAATCGTTGAGCAGGAAGAAGGCTGGATTTTGGGGGCCTAACCAAGCGCCCCCCAATCTGCTCACTTCGCTTTGGCCTGTTTGGCTGGCACGGAAGAGGCGATCTTGGTGAGCACCGCCTTCTGGAAGGCATCAAGCAGCTTTTCGGTGACGACACCCGCCTTGAAATGGTGTTTGCCGATCTCCGCCACCACGGTGATTTCCGCCGCCGTGCCCGTGAGGAAGCATTCCTGGAACGTATCCAATTCCTGCAGCCAAATGGTGCGCTCCAGCACCGTCAGGCCCAGCCCGCGGGCCAAGGCGATGATCGTCTGGCGGGTGATGCCATCCAAAAAGCCTTCGGGGATGGGGGTGTGCAGCACGCCATCGCGCACGAAGAAGATGTTGGCCCCGGTGGCTTCGGCCACATGCCCGCGCCAATCCAGCATCAAGGCATCGTTATAGCCCGCCGCCTCGGCGGCCTGCTTGGACAGCGAGGCGATCATATAGAGGCCGGAGGCCTTGGCCGCACAAGGGGCGGTCTCTGGCGAAGGCCGGCGCCATTGGGCATGCGTCATGCGGATGCCCTTTTTGCGATCCGCAAAATAGCTGCCCCATTCCCAGGCGGCCACCGCCACATTGATTTTTGTCGCCCCGGGGGCAACCGAAAGCTGTTCTGAACCGCGCCAGGCGATCGGGCGCAGATAGCAATTGTCAAAGCCCATGCGCCGCATCACGTCTTCTTTTGCGCCATCGATGTCTTGCGGAGAAAACGGAATTTCAAAGCCCATCAGCCGCGCGGAGCGGAACAGGCGGGCTGTGTGCTCGGCGCTTTTGAAAACCTGGCCGTCATAGGCGCGCTCCCCCTCGAATACGGCGGAGGCATAGTGCAATCCATGGGTCAAGACATGGATCTTGGCCTCGCGGCTGGCGACCATCTCGCCATTCATCCAGATCCAGCCATCACGATCATGAAACGGCGCGGCCATAATCAACTCCCTCTATGAGCGAGGCAGCCGACCGGCTTGCTCGCTTCTGTGTTGCGCTCCATTGTCGGAGGCGGCCCTCGCCTGTCAACAAACGAATCCATGTGTGAGCATAAAAATCGGTCATGATTGAAATCGACGCACTGGAACGCCAAGCCCACCTGCTAATCGTGGATGATGATGAGCGCATTCGTTCGCTTTTGCAGAAATTTCTTTCTTCGCGCGGGGCGCATTGCACACTGGCCGCGAATGCCATTGCGGCGCGGAATTTGTTGGATTCCATGCAATTTGATCTCATGTTGCTGGATGTGACCATGCCGGGCGAGGATGGGTTTTCGCTGCTGCGCAGCATCCGCGCCCAAGCCGCTTTGCCGATCATCCTGCTGACCGCGCGGGGCGTCGCCCAAGATCGCATCCAGGGCCTGGCGCTGGGCGCGGATGATTATGTCGCCAAACCGTTCGAGCCGGACGAATTGCTTTTGCGCATCAATGCCGTCCTGCGGCGAAGCGCCAATGCCCTGCAGCCCGATGGGCCGGTGCGCTTTGGGCCGTTCACCTTCGATCCGATCAAAGCCACCTTACTGCGCCATCAACAGCCCATGCATTTGACCCAGGCCGAGCAGAGCCTGTTGCGTGCCCTGGCCCGCGCCCCTGGCGATATCCTCTCGCGTGACGATCTGGCGCGGCGCCTGCAAATCAAGGCCCCGCGCAGCGTGGATGTTCTTATCACACGGCTGCGGCGCAAGCTGGAGGCAAAAGCCGAAGATGGCTGCCATCTCCAAACCGTGCGCGGCAAAGGCTATCGATTGAACGTGCAATAGCGAGGGACACATGCGGCCATTGCGCGATTATCTGCCAAAGGGCCTCTATTGGCGCACCTATCTGATCATCATCTTGCCGGTGGCAGTGATGCAATTGCTGATCGCGGGCGTCTATCTCGATAGCCATTGGCGCGCCACATCCAAGCGCCTCGCCCAATTGGCCGCGAGCGAGGCCGCCACCTTGACCAGCCTCTATGAAGCCGCACCGGGCCCGGCGCAATTGGCCTGGATCCGCCGTTTGGGCCAGCGCACGCTGCGGATGAACATCCATCTGGAAGAAGGGGCCGCTTTGGCCGGCACGCATTGCTTTTTCAGCTTTTCGCCTGTCAGCGGCTATCTCCCGAATTTTTTGAGCACGGCCCTGGCCCGCCCGATCTGGTACGATGCCAGTTGCCCCGGCCGGCGGGCGATGATCCGCGTGCCGATCCAAGATGCTGTCTTGGTGTTCGAGCCGCTGAAATCCCAGGTCCAGGCCGGCTCTTGGCTGCCATTTTTGCTTTGGGTGCTGGCCGCAACGGCGGCTTTGCTCACCGTTTCGATCCTGTTCATCCGCAATCAAGTCAAGCCCGTTCAGCAATTGGCCCATGCCATGCACCAGTTTGGGCTGGGTGCGCCGCTTGAGGATTACCGCCCGCGCGGGGCCCGCGAAGTGCGCGAGGCGGGCGGCGCGTTCTTGGCCATGCGCACCCGCATCACCCGCCATCTGGAACAGCGCACCCAATTGCTGGCGGGTGTCAGCCATGATCTGCGCACCCCATTGACGCGCCTGCGCCTGCATTTCGCGCTGCACGGCACCGCCGCGGAGAACGCCCCCGCGTTGGCCGATCTCGCCGATCTGGAAAACACCCTGGAGGAATATTTGGCCTTCGCCCGCGGGCAATGGCTGGATGAACTCGAAGAGGTCGATCTCGCGGCGCTGACCGAGGCCATCGTCCAGCAAGCCCATGCGCCCTCCGGCGCGATCCAACTGGAAAGCCAAGCCTGCCCGCCCATTCTGGGGCGGCGCAATGCCTTGAAGCGCTGCATCGCCAATTTGATCGACAACGCCATCGCCCACGGCGAAACCGTTCGGGTGACCATCGCAGCGCAAGCAGAGACAGTATGCGTGCAGGTTGAGGATGATGGCCCCGGCTTGCCGGCCAGCGCCTTTGAGGCCGCTTTCACCCCGTTTTCCCGTTTGGACTCAACGCGCTCGCGCAATATCAAGGGCGTTGGCCTTGGCCTCGCGATCGCCCGGGATGTGGCGCGCGGCCATGGAGGCGATATCTTATTGTCCGCCAGCGGGATGGGCGGGCTATGCGCCGTCTTGAGCCTACCCATTGGCGCGGTCGGGCGATCGCCCCCGCAGCCAGGCGCTTAGCCGATCGAGAGTTTCCTGCGCCTCTTCGGCGCGGCGCAAATCGCGATCGAGACAAACCAGGGTACGAGCGAAATCCCCCTCCAAATCTTTCTCCCAGGCCAGGCGCGCACGCATCAACACAGCGGCCATCGGGCCAGCACGCAGCACGCCAAACGCCCCGTCTGCCAGCCCGGCCAGGCCCAAAATCCACCGCGCGCTGCGCAAGGAGGCAGCGATCGCCCAGCCGCGCGCCAGGGGTTCATCGCGCTGGATCACAGCCAAAGCCGCGCGATGCGGCTCCATAGCCTCGAAGCGGCGCATGCACAACTCAAACAGGCGTTCACGCGCTTCTGGTGCATCCGGCAAGGGCGCTGCGGCCAATTCGCGATCAAACTTTTCCTCGATCGCGGTCCAGGCATCGCTGGGCGCGGCTGGATGAAAATCCGCGGCCGGCCGGCCGGCCAAATTCGCCAATTGATCCATGCGCACACCGGCCCAGCCCTGATCCTTGGCGTAGGCCAAAGCCGCTTCGGCCAAAGTGCCGCGGGCGCTCGCATCCAGGAAATGGTTTTGGTTCAAGGCTGTGCTCCCCGGCCCAACTCGCGTGAGCGCTGCGTGGCGGCGGCCACCGCCCGGCGCAAGAGCGGCATGAGTCCATCGGCGGCCTGCAAGACATCGAGCGCCGCCTCGGTGGTTCCGCCCGGGGAGGTTACCTGCTTGCGCAGCATGGCCGGCGAATCCTTGGATTCCAGCATCAAGGCACCCGCCCCGGCCACGGTTTGGCGGGCGATCCGGCTGGCCACTTCGGCCTCCAGCCCCTCCATCTCGGCGGCGGCGGCCAAAACTTCTGCCAGCAAGAACACATAAGCCGGCCCCGAACCGGCCACGGCCGTGATCACATCCATCAGCCGTTCATGGGGCAGGCGCTCCACAGCGCCCAAGGGCTCCAGCAATTGCGCGATCAGCAACACATCGTTTTCCATGCAGGCGGCCGAGGCCACGAAGGCCGTCACCCCCTGGCCGATCTGCCCTGGCGTATTGGGCATGGCCCGCACCACTTTCTGGGCCCCGAACATTTCGATCAAGGTGGCTGTGGTCACGCCCGCCATGATCGATAAAATGATCGAATTGGGCTGAACCAGCGCCCGCACTTGCTCTCCTGCGGCTTGCAATTGCTGCGGCTTGATCGCCAGCACAATCACATCGGCCGGCTTGGCCCCCGGGGCATTGAGCAAGGCCCCGGCTGCGGCCAATTCCCGCTCCAAAACGGGATCGAAATCGGGCTCCAGCACCGAGAGAATCAAGCCGCCACCGCGTTGAATGGCCTTCAGCCAGCCCCGCAACAGCGCGCCGCCCATTTGGCCCGCGCCCACCAGCGCGACCGACGGCGCATCCATTCATGCCTCCCCAATTGTCTCGAAAATCGCAGCGCGTGCCGCGTCTTCGGCGGTGAACCCGCCCACGAACACCCGCTCATAGGCCGGATAAAAGCGATCGCCGGCATCGAGCGCAGCGGCGATCATGGCCTGGGCCTCGCCCGGTTGCAATTCGCCGCGCCCCATCATGGCGATCGCATGGCGGAACACCACGCTGCCATCCTCCGACCAGAGATCAAAATGGCCAAACCAGAGATTTTCATTGATCAAGGCCGTCAAGCGGGCCGCCTCAACGCGGCAATGTTCCGGGGCCTGCAAGCCATAGGACACCGACATCAGCACAGCCGGCAATTCCTCGCGCCAGCAGAACGCGCCCGAAACCTCGCACCAGGCCCCTTTGGTGGAGAAAATCAGATCCCCATCTTCGTAACGCTCAATCTCGAACCGCGTATCGTTGGCGATCACCGCTTCCACGACATCCATGGGGTTATCATCGAAGATGACATCTTCTTCAGGCAGCAGGTCCATCAGGTCCTCTTTCCTGTTCGCGCATCGCCGATCTGGGCAAAGCGAATCACTTCACACCAATGCAGAATATTCCTCGGATCATGACGCGACAATGACATTGACATTGCAGCACCTATCCTTGAGCGATTCGCGCTTCCAACGCCTCGATACGGGCGCGCAAGACTTCGCCTTGCGCCAACGCATCGAGCGCCATCTGTTTGACGAGTTCAAACTCTTCGCGCCCAACGAGATCCATATCCGCAATGATGCGATCGGCTTGGGCGCGCATAAAAGATTGCGCCTCTTCGCGCACGCCCTGGGCCAAGCCCATGGCCCCGTTCATCGCCCTGGCCACACCATCAAGAAGCGGAGATTGTGATTGCATATTTGAATCCATCCTTTTCCTGCTAGATAGAAACGAATGCGTTTGGCCGCAATGCGGCAGTTTTGCGGAACAGCCTCCCATGTTTGCCGTTTTACCGTATCCGAACATCGATCCCGCAATTTTTACCTTGCCGGGTTTTGAGGCCTTCGGCTGGCATCTCGGCCCGTTCGCGCTGCGCTGGTATGCCGTGGCGTATATGGCGGGCCTGTTGCTGGCCTGGCGCTATATCGCCGGGCTGGTGCGCACGCCGCGCCTGTGGCGTGGCCAGCCGGCCAGCATGCAGCCGGAAGCGGCCGATGATTTCATCTTCTGGGCGACTTTGGGGGTGATTTTCGGGGGAAGGCTCGGCTATGTATTGTTCTACAAGCCCGACATGCTGTGGAAGGCCCCGGCCGAGATTTTGGCCGTCTGGAATGGCGGCATGTCTTTCCATGGCGGCCTGCTCGGCGTGATTGCCGCGATCGTCTATTTCGCGCGCAGCCGCAAAATTCCTATCGTGCGACTGGGCGATCTGGCCGCCGCCGCCGCGCCCTTTGGGCTGTTTTTTGGGCGCATGGCCAATTTCATCAATGGCGAATTATGGGGCCGGCCAACCAATTTGCCCTGGGCGATGGTTTTCCCCAGCGGGGGCGATGTGGCGCGCCATCCCAGCCAGCTTTATGAGGCCGCCCTCGAAGGCCTTGTCTTGTTCGTCGTGCTGCGCCTGGCCACGCACCGCTTCTTGGCTTTGGCGCGCCCCGGTCTGGTGGCCGGCCTGTTCCTGACCTTCTATGCCCTTTCGCGGATTTCCCTCGAAACCGTGCGCCAGCCCGATGCCCATTTGCCCGATTTCCCGCTGGGGCTGACCATGGGCATGCTGCTCAGCCTGCCGATGCTGGCCGGCGGGCTTTGGCTGATCTTGCGCGCGCGCAAGGATTTGCCAGCGCCGCTCGCGCCGCCTGCCGATGCCGCACCCAGCACCAACTGAAGCGATGAGCCCCCTGCTGCGCCGGCTCGGCGCGATGATCCAAGCCGATGGGCCTATCAATGTGGCCTATTACATGGCGGCCTGCCTGTTCGATTCGCGTGATGGCTATTATGCCGCCAATCCGGGCCTGGGTGCCGATTTCACCACCGCCCCGGAAATCAGCCAGATGTTCGGCGAATTGCTGGGCCTGTGGGCCGTGCAATCCTGGCTGGACATGGATCGGCCCGATCCGTGCGCCCTGATCGAACTGGGCCCCGGGCGCGGCGTGCTGATGGCCGATGCCTGGCGCGCGGCACGCAGCGTTGCCCCGGCTTTCACCCAAGCCGCGTTTCCGATCCTGGTCGAGGCCAGCCAAAAATTGGCGGCCGTGCAAGGCGCGCGCCTCGCCGCGCTGAACATGAAGCCGCGTTGGGTTTCTCGTCTGGAAGAGGCCTGGCGCGGCCCGATGATCCTTCTGGCCAACGAATTCCTCGATTGCCTGCCCATCCGGCAATTCGTGCGCACACGCGAAGGCTGGCGTGAGCGCTTGATCGGGCTGGAAGGCGAAGATCGGCTTGGCTTTTTGCTCTCGGCCGAGCCCTTGCGCGATGAGGCCCTCATTCCTCCCAACCTGTACGATGCCCCCTTGGGCGCGATCGCGGAATATTGCCCAAGCCTGGAGGGCCTGATCGATCATCTCCATGCGCGCCTGCGCGCCCATCCGGGCCGGGTGCTGCTGATCGATTACGGCCAGGGCCTGGGACCCGGCGGCGACAGCCTGCAGGCGGTCCAGGCCGGGAAAAAGCTTTCGCCCTTGGCTGCGCCGGGCTTGTGCGATCTCAGCGCGCGCGTCGATTTTCTGGCCATTCGCCGGCTGGCGCGGGCCTGCGGCCTGGGCGTCTGTGGCCCGGTTCCGCAAGGGGCATGGCTGGAGGCGCTGGGCATCGCGGCGCGCCAAGAGGGCCTCACGAAAGCCAACCCGGATCGGGCCCAGGCCTTGGCAGAAGAACGCGCCCGTCTGACCGATCCCAGCCAGATGGGCGATCTGTTTCAAGTGATTTGCCTGTCCAGCCCGGGCCTTGCGCCCCCGGCCGGCTTTTGAGCCCGCCTTTCGCCACCGCGCCGGCTTTGCGCGCGCCGGGCATCACGCATGGCTTTTTCGGGCGTGCGGGCGGGGTTTCGCAGGGGATTTATGCCAGTTTGAATACGGGGCTGGGCTCGGGCGATGATGCGGCGGCGATTGCGCAAAACCGGGCCCGCGCGGCTGCTGCCTTGGGGCTTGGCCCCGCCGATTTGATCACGCCTTATCAGGTGCATGGCGCTGATGCCGAGCGGGTGAACCATGCGCACAGCACCCAGCGGCCAAAATGTGATGCGTTGATCACCAGCGCGCCCGGCATCGGCCTCGCCATTTTGACCGCCGATTGCGCGCCCGTCTTGCTGGCCGATGCCCAGGCCGGATTGATCGGCGCGGCCCATGCCGGCTGGAAAGGCCTGCTGGCCGGCATCCTACCAAGCGTGGTTCGCGCCATGATCCAGGCCGGGGCGCGGGCGCAGAACATCAGTTGCGCCATCGGCCCGTGCATCGGCCAGGCCAGCTATGAAGTGGGCCCCGAGTTTGTCGCACGCTTTACCACCCATGATTACGCCTTTGCCCGGTTCTTTCGGCCCGGTCGGGGCGATCGCAGCCAGTTTGATCTGGCAAATTGCTGCGCCGCGCAGCTGGCGGGCCTCGGCCTTGGGCAAGTGGAGATCGTGGCGGCGGACACCTGCGCACAAGAAGCGGATTATTTCAGCAATCGGCGCGCCTTCCAGCGCGATGAGCCCGATTACGGCCGCAACATCTCGATCATCGCACTACAGAATTGATCCACAGCATGCACACAAACCTGCCGGAAAGCCTGCAGCCAGTTGCGTAGGCAAGTGTGACACGTCTATGTCAGCGCGTTGACCAAGCGCGTGAGGGGGAATCAGCGTGAAACTCTTATCAGGCAATGCCAATCTGCCTTTGGCCCAGGCCATTGCCAGCTATCTCGACATGCCTCTCACCCGCGCCGATGTGCGCACCTTCAAGGATGGCGAAATCTTCGTCGTCATCGAGGAGAATGTGCGCGGCGAGGATGTGTTCGTCCTGCAATCGACTTCGGCACCTGCCAATGACCATCTGATGGAGCTGCTGATCTGCATCGATGCCCTGGTGCGGGCCTCGGCGCGGCGAATCACCGCCGTGATCCCGTATTTCGGCTATGCCCGCCAGGATCGCAAAACCGGCGGGCGCACGCCGATTTCGGCCAAGCTGGTGGCCAATCTGATCGTGCGGGCCGGGGCCGATCGGGTGCTGACCATGGATTTGCACGCCGGGCAGATCCAGGGTTTTTTCGATATCCCCACCGACAACCTGTTTTCCGTGCCGCTGATGGAGGCCGATATCCGGCGCGCCTATGCCGTGGCCGATCTGATGATCATCTCTCCCGATGTGGGCGGGGTGGTGCGCGCGCGCGCGCTGGCCGATCGGCTGGGGGCGGATCTGGCCATCGTCGATAAGCGCCGCCCGCGTGACGGGGAAAGCGAAGTCATGAACATTATCGGGGAGGTGAAGGACAGGCGCTGCATCCTCGTGGATGATATCGTCGATAGCGCCGGCACGCTGTGCAATGCCGTGGCCGCGCTGCGTAAGCAGGGGGCGAAATCGGTTTCGGCCTATGTATGCCACGGTGTGCTTTCCAACGGGGCCGTCAAGCGCGTGGAAGCCTCCGAAATGCAGGAATTGGTGATCACCGATAGCATCCAGCCCTCGGCTGCGGCTTTGGCCAGCAAGCGTATCCGCGCCTTGCCCGTGGCCCCTTTGCTGGGCGAAGCCATCCGGCGGATCGCCAACGAGGAAAGCGTCTCCAAGCTGTTCGATTGATCCGCGATTAGCACCCGCGCGCCGCGCCAAACAGGTGGATATGCAGCCGATCGCTGAAGTTATAGCCGGCCGCCAAGATCGCTTCCTGGATGCGCGCCCCACTTTGGCGCAACTCCGCACTGGATATGCCTTTGGGCATGATCCAGATGCGCGCGGCTTCGATGCCATGGCTTTGGGCGATCCTTGCCACTTCGGCCATATCGCCGACATCAGCCGCCACGAATTTGAACACCGCCTGGGGCAGGCCCGCCAAAGCGCGCAAGGCCTTCGGCACAAGCGCGGCATCTGGCGCATTGCCCGCATGCGCCAGTTTTGGCGAAACCACGATCAGATCAAAAAGAGAGGCCAGTTCAGCCGATGGCGCGATCGTGCCATTGGTTTCCATCTCCAGCCCGATAGCCGGCCGGCCGGCCCGCAGCGCCCGGGCCAAAGCCAGCATGGCCCCTGGCTGGATCAGAGGCTCGCCGCCCGTGATCACAATGCCTGGCGCGCCAAACCCCAGCGCCATCCTGGCGGCATCCTGCGCCGTCATGGCCATCATCTGCGCGCGCGGATCAAAGGCATGCGGCGCGTTCGGGCCGTCGCGCTCATGGGCGAAGCCGCCACCCAGCCAATTCCAGGTATAGGCCGTATCGCACCACACGCAGTGCAGATTGCAGCCCGAAAGCCGGATAAAGGCCCGCACGCGCCCAATCATCGGCCCCTCGCCCTGGATCGAACGAAAAATCTCCGGGCCGCCGCTTTCCAGCCGGGCGAGGCGCACCTGCATTCTTGCCACTCCTGCAAAGACAGATGCTGCTATGACATCTCTGGGCTTCGCTTGGCCAGTGGGGCTTGCCCCGTGCGTTCGGCTGGGCCATGTCACGCAGCATGGGTTTGCACACGAACTTTGAGGCGGCGCTGGATCACGCGCTGAAAGAGGCCAAGCGCCTCGGCGCGCAAGATGCGGAGGCGGCCATCGCGGCTTCCGAGAGCCTCTCGGTGGATGTGCGCCTGGGCGCGCTCGAAGGGGTTGAGCGCGAAGAAAGCCGCGCGCTGAGCGTGCGGCTGCTGTTTGGCCAGCGCCAAGCGGGGGCCAGCACCAGCAATCTCTCCTCCACCGCCATCACCGAAATGCTGGAGCGCGTCGCGGCTGCCGCCCGCACCGCCCCCGAAGATCCCTTCGCTGGGCTGGCCGATGGCGATCTATTGGCCCGGGAGTTTCCGGATTTGCAATTGCACGATCCCCAGCTGATTTCTCCCGAAGGCCTCGAAAAGCTGGCCCAGGAAGCCGAGCAGGCCGCCTTGGCCGTCGCGGGCGTGACCAATAGCGGCGGCTCCGGCGCGAGCTGGGGGGTCTCACATTCCATCTTCCGCACCAGCCACGGCTTTGAGGGCCGCGCCAGCGGCTCCAGCTTCGGCCTTGGCCTTTCGGTGATGGCCGAACGTGACGGGGCCAAGGAACGGGATTATGACGGCTGCTCGGTGCGCTGGCTCCGCGATCTGCCGCCACCCGAGGAAATCGGGCGCAATGCCGGCCAGCGCGCCGCCGCCCGCCTCGGCGCGCACAAGATCGCTAGCTGCACCGCCCCGGTGATTTTCGAAAACCGCGTGGCCGGGCGCCTGTTCGGCGCGCTGCTCGGGGCGGTTTCGGGCCCGGCCATCGCGCGCGGCGTTTCCTTTTTGAAGGATCAGCTTGGCCAACACATCCTCCCCGCTTCGATCGACATCCTGCTCGATCCACTGCGCGTTGGCGGGCATGCTTCGCGCGGCTTTGACGGCGAAGGCGTGGCAGCACGCCCACGCAAGCTGATCGATGGCGGCATCCTCACCGGCTGGCTGCTCAACAGCGCCAGCGCCCGGCAATTGGGCCTGCGCACCAGCGGCGATGCCAGCTTTGGCGGCGGCGGCCCACCCGGCGTGACCGCGACGAATGTCACCATCAGCTCCGGGCCCGACGATTTGGATGGCCTGATCCGCGCGGCCAACACAGGCCTGCTCATCACCGAGCTGTTTTCCCCCTCTTTCAACCCCAATTCCGGGGATTATTCGGTGGGCATCGCCGGCTTTTGGTTTGATCACGGCGCGCGTGCCTTCCCGGTGAGCGAGGTGACAATCGCCGGCAATCTGAAGGATTTCTTCGCCCGCCTGGTGGCCGGGGCCGATCTTGATCGCCGCTCCGCGCTGGAAACCCCCAGCATTTTGATCGATGGCGTGACCATTGCCGGGCGGTGATGGGCCCCGCGACCCAGCGCATTTTCAACAAAAGCGCAGTCGCGATTTTGTGCCCGAAAATGCGCAGATTCAATTAGATATTGCATCGAACCCAGGGAAATCCGGCTTGGATTTCCCTGACGATGCAATAGAAATCCTGATCCAGGCGGTGCGTGCGGGCGGCGCAATTGCCCGCGCGCGCCAAGGCCAGCCGCTGAAGATTCGCAGAAAGGCCGATGGCTCACCCGTCACCGATGCCGATGAGGCGGTGGATCAGGCCATGGCGCAGATCCTGCGCGGGGCGCGCCCCGATTATGCCTGGCTCTCGGAAGAAAGCGCCGATCCGCCCGATCAGCGCCGCAAGGATCGCGCCTGGATCATCGATCCCATCGATGGCACGCGCGGCTTCATGAATGGCTCGGATGCCTATTGCCAGGCCGCCTGCTTGACGCAAAACGGCCGCGCCATCGCCGCCGCCATTTTCCGGCCCGCAACCGGAGAATTATTCAGCGCTTGGCGCGGTGCGGGGGCCA
>CAZAGL010000028.1:0-14126 GCA_964484435.1 uncultured Caulobacteraceae bacterium | reverse complement strand
CCAAGAGCCCGACGCCGGCGCTCAGGGGAAGGCGTGACTGGCCGGACGCGTACCATGAGGCGCATGGCAAACCCAAAATGATCGCAGGACCATCCCGCGATCCAAAAGGGCTTATTCAAACTACGTTCCAGTAAAAACTGAGTGTTGGCGTTAAATTTGGCGGGTAAGATTGTTTAGCGCAAATACATAAATGTAAACAATGACTTAGATAGTAAATGCGGATCGCAAACACTTTGCGGGTAACCAAGTTCGCAATTAAGGCGCATCAGCTGCCTATAGTAATTTACTGGCGAATTGATCGTAGGTTTGCGGCAAAAACCCGCTTCCCAATACACTTTTGGAGAAACGCAATCCAGACTTCGCCGGACTCTATGCAATATTTGCTTGCCTCAGCGCGTTTTCGAGTGCAAAATCTCCACAGGGCCCATGTGGAAATGCGCTGACCTGGTGGCGCGGGGCCGCTCCTCGCACGTTTGGCACAAATCGTGTCATTTCGGGCCAGAAGGCCTTGGGGCCAGGCCGGCGGGGGTGTGCAGGCTCTGGCCAAACGGAGCATTACTGCGCCCTGCCGCAGATTTGACTTTCGACGATGCCTTCACCCCTTCATGCCGTCACCAACTTCCGCGCTTAGCTCTACGATCGGCCAGAAATCCTCCCTCCTTCAACTCTGCCAATCGGTCGCGTGAGCCCTGACGGCGGACAATGAGGGAGCTGGGAATCCTCAATCGGACTCTTTCGGCTCCGCCAATCCACTGGCTTCGGCTGCAGAACGACGTTTTGCTTCGTTTGCGAAAACATCCGCTGCGAGGCCTTGGCCGCCGGGCGCTGCATCAGAGCCCAGCGACAGGACCCAAAACGCTTCACTGCTTGCGTTGACCCCATAACGGTACTGGCCGCCCCAGGGATCGCGTGGCAGATCCCCCTCTAGATACGGACCAAACCAGTCTTCGACACCCGTGGGTGCTTCGGCGAGGGCCTTGAGGCCCTGTGTATCCGTCGGAAGCGAACCTGTATCGATCCGGTAAAGATCCAACGCCGCTTCGATCCGGGCGATTTGAAGCCTGGCCGTGCGAACCTTGGCATTATCAAGCCTGCTAAACAGGCGTGGGCCGACGATTGCGGCCAATAGGCCTAATATGACCAAGACGATCAGCAATTCGGTCAACGTGAATCCAGCGCGACGCGCATTCAGAAGCTGCATCTTTCTCACTCCTTTCACAACGACATGAGGATGGCTCCGGCAGATGCGAGGCCAGGTATCAGCGGAAAATAACGCGGCTTGGTACCGGGCCTCGCGGCAAAAACAGCCGAAAGGCTGCAACCCAGGAATATCGTGAGGCACAAAACCTGCGGCGTAAACCACGGGCCGATCGCCGCGACAAAAAGCGCGTCGCCGGATCCCAAGCCGCTTTGGCCCCGGCAGCGACGATGCATCACGTCGATGGCACGAAACAACATCGCTCCCACCAAGCCGGCTCCGGCGCGCACGAGCGCATGCGACACGTCAAAGACCGAGATGCAGCTGGCGATCCCAAGAACAAACACTGCCGCGCAAGCCCATGCTGGGATTGCTAAGTGCACCAAGTCTGAGGCCACAAGATAGGCCATAAGGCCAGCGAATGCCGTCAATACCAGGACGGCCAGCAATGTCGTCGCATGGAAGACGAGCACGATCGTCAACAGCGCGATGGATAGCAACACGTTTGATGGTGGCCTGCTCACGGTGTAGGGGGCGTGTGCGGCGAGGCATGCTAAAAACGGTGCGCTGCATACGCACCACATTCGGGCCGCTTCCGCAAGAACCACGTTTCGTTTCTCCATTGCGCCATCGCTGTGGCTAGGCTTTAGTCCAATCTGGGATTTAGTAAATGTGAAGAGCATGGGAGGTGCGGGTTGGCGCTCTTGGCTACGGCCCAGTCTGTTCTCGGCGGCCCGCATTCCAGCATGACTGCGAGGAGTTCGTGGCATCTGGCCGCGATCACGCTTGCTTGCGCACTCCAGCCGGGACGTTTGGAGGCGCAAGAGCCGTTGAAGGATCAATCCGCGGCAGCGACTGCACCTCAGACCCCCGCCGAGCACGAAAGGCAGCCAGTGCTGGCGGGCCCGCCGCAGCGTCAATCAACTGGAGAAATTATTGGGCCTGGTACGGGAGAATTCCTCGCTAAACCCAAAATAGAGTCTACGCCAAAAGATGATGGGCTCGCGACCAGGGACATTCTGTTTGACAAGGCACCGGTTGGGCTCGTCGTGCAAACCTTGCTTGCGGAAATCAGTGGGGCAAGCGTGCTCATCGATCCGCGTGTTCAGGGGGAGTTGACGATCCGATCGGTTGGTCAGATCAAGAAGAGTGAGATCGCGGCGTTCTTGAAGACCGCTGTGGCAAGTATCGGCTTGGAACTCATTGAGCAGGCTCCAAGAGTATTTCTGCTAAGGCCGGCCGGCGGAACGGACAGGGGAGCGGCCCAGGTTTTTCGGTCTGGCCAGGACATTGGCACGGGTGTGACGATCTATGATCTCCGCTTCGTCTCCGCGGAAAACATGCGAAAGACCATCCAACTCTTGGTTCCCGAAGGCGTAACGATTCAGGTGGAGCCGAACCGGGAGTTGCTTTTTATTACAGGGCGGCCAGATCAGGTCCGGTCGATATTGGGAACGATTGAATTATTTGATGTCGATTGGCTGGCTGGGGTCTCGCTTGGGTTGGTCCCGCTGACCTATTCGGACCCGGACGCGATCGTTGAGCAATTACGGATCCTGTTTGGTGGCACCTCGGGTAGCATTGGAACCCTGATTGAATTTGTCCCCCTAAAGTCTCGACGAGCGATTATCGTGCTGGCGAAACGGCCTGACCGCCTCGATCAAGCCAGGGCCTGGATTGGACAATTAGATCAACCCGACCAGTTTGCCGGCTTGTATCGCGTTTTGCAGATCAAGCATGTCGATGCCGAAAAAATTCTGCAGACGATAACGCCGATTTTGGGAGTTTCAAAAGACTCTGACGTTCGTATTTCAGTTGATCCAGGCCGGAATGCATTGATCGTTTTTGCGCCGTCAGGCACGAGTGCGGAGATAGAAAATCTGGTTTCGCAATTGGATGTTCCGGCAGATCAGGTCGTGATTGAGGCGGTGATCGTTGAGGTGGGTCTGAACAAAGATCTGGAATTCGGGGTGCAATGGTCCCTGGACACAAGAGATGGTGGGTTGATCACGTTATCGGAAGCGGCGACGGGGGCAGTTCTTCCTCGTTTTCCTGGTTTTTCCTATGGCTTCAATAGCGGAGCGGTTCAGGCGCAGCTCAATGCGCTAGCGTCAAGAACGAATATTGAAGTCGTGTCGAACCCCGTTTTGGTAACCCAGGACAACGAGGAGGCGGAGCTCCAGGTCGGCGATCAAGTGCCCCTCGTCGTGCAGAGTGCCGCAAATATCACCAATCCCGAAGCGACCGTGGTCAATACGGTGGAATACAGGGACACAGGAATTGTTCTCAAAGTTCGTCCGCGGATAGGGGAAACGGGATCGGTGACCTTGGAGATTTTGCAGGAAGTGAGCGATGTCGTTGCGACGACGACCTCTGGCATCGATTCACCCACGATCCAGCAACGGCGGTTCCGCAGCATCGTCACCGTGCAAGATCAGGCCACCGTTGCGCTTGGTGGTCTTATTCGTGCGACGCGAACGCGGTCGCGATCCGGCATTCCACCATTTAGCGGCATTCCAATTCTTGGATCTTTGTTCGGAAACACGCGAAATGATAGCCGTCGCACAGAGTTGCTTGTCTTTCTCACACCACGGATCGTAAGAAACGGCCAAGACGCAGACGCTGCAAGTCAGGATCTTGTTGCGCGAATGCAACGCCTGCAGCAGTCTGATTTTATTCGCGATGTGACCGGTGCCAAATAAACCAGCATCCGCGCTGGTGCTCAGCACCATGATCGCGACGCTGGTTTCTGCGGCCGCCCTTGCGATGATGCTGGCGGCGCAAGGAGCGCGCCTGGAGAGCGCGGAATCTCTGCGCTTCTTGAAGGCACGGATGCGGGTCGAAAGCTTGGCGGCGCGAGCCATTGTGCGTTTGGACGAAGAGGTGCGAACTTCGGCGACGCCGGAAAGTGCCTGTTTCGTCACTGAGGAAGGATCGGCGTGCTGGCGCAGCGCCGATGGTTTGGTGGACCTCAACGCGGCACAAGAAGATAGTTTCGTGCGTCTCTTCATCGCCTTAGGGATGGATGCAGATCGCGCCAAGGAAAATGCGCGGAACATTGTGGAGGCAAGGGCGAAGCGCGTGGCTGCAGGAAAGCGGCCGGCCTTTCAGTACGAAACGGAATTGCTGCAATTGGATTTAAGTAAATCTGATACCGATAAAGCCTTGCCATACGTTACGGTGTTTTCCGGTCTGCCTTACCCGATCTCTGGAGCCATGCCTCCAGAACTCCAGCCCTATTTTGCCAAATCGGCACCCGATCCATTTTCGGTGGCGAGCTTTGGGCGCGTTTACATTATTCAGGCGCAGGCTCGATTTTCACGCGCGGCGGTGATCGAGTTGCGCAGGTGGGTTCGCCCGACCGGAAATCCGCGCCAGCCAATGCTGATCCACCGGCAAGAGGAGCACTTGACGGTTGGGGCAGAACCGTGAGCAAAAAAACGCGATCCGAAAGTGCGCTTGCTGCGCTGTGCGACAGCGGTGTTCTTGACGCTGCGGCCGCTCAGCGTGTTGAGGCGCTTGCGCGCAGCAGTGGCGCGCATGTTGTTATGGTCGTGCACCAACTGGGCCTTGTGGATGATCCCACGGTCGTTGAATTGCTCTGCCGGCTTTGCGAAGTGAAGCCAGTTTCGGAGGATGCAATTCCTTCATCGCCAATTGCGGGTACGAGCCTGAGCGTTGAGTTCCTGAAGCGTCATCTTCTGTTGCCGTTGGGTTGGCGTGATCAAGCGCTCGAGCTTGGTGTGCTGGATCCTTTTGATAATTCGGGATTGGCGGCTGCTGCGTTTGCCGGCAAATGCGCGGTCATTCCATACGTGCTTGGTGCGGGGAGGTGGAAAACGGCTTTTGAACGCCTTTACGCCGTGCGTCTGCCAGCCGCGCTGCCTGAAACGACAAGCACGCCGAGCGAAGATGACGCGGCAAGGCTACGCGATTATGTGGAACAGGCTCCTGCCGTGCGCCTGGTCGATACAATTCTTGAAGACGCGTTAAAGCGTGGTGCTTCGGATATTCACATCGAACCGCAACCAGACCGTGTGCGGATCCGATTTCGCATCGATGGCCAATTGGTGTTGGCGAAGGAAGAGGGCATGAGTTTGGCTGGGCCAATCGCGGCCCGGATCAAGATCTTGTCGGGCCTCGATGTCGCGGATCGGCGCTCGCCCCAGGATGGGCGCACAAGCCTGGCCGTTGAAGGCCGCCCCGTGGACGTTCGGGTATCGACTGTTCCGACAGCATTTGGAGAAAGTGTTGCTTTGCGCTTGCTCCGGCGCGAGCAAGCATTGCTCGATCTCGATGTCTTGGGTTTGCCCCCGCCGTTGCAACATTTGCTGCGTCAGGTGCTGAAGGCCAAACAGGGATTGTTTTTGGTGACTGGCCCCACAGGAAGCGGCAAGACAACGACCCTTTATGCCATGATCGAGCAATTGCGAACCGCACCGCTCAAGATTGTATCGGTCGAAGATCCGGTTGAATATTTTTTCCCGGACATATCTCAAACACAAGTCAACGAAATCGCGGGCTTGACCTTTGCGCGGGCTTTGCGCGCATTCCTGCGCCAGGATCCGGACGTCATTCTGGTCGGCGAAGTACGCGATTCCGAGACCGCGCGTATCGCCATCCAGGCGGCGCTAACGGGCCATCTTGTACTCGCCACATTACATACGGCCGATGCTCCGAGTGCCATCGCGCGGTTAGCGGATATGGGTATCGAGAGGTTTCTCCTGAGCGCGACTTTGATGGGTGTGCTTTCACAACGCCTCGTGCGTGCGCTGTGTGCGTGCGTGTCTTCCTCTGGCCCTGAACCTGATCCAGAATGCGGGCGCTGCCGAGGTTCTGGTCGCGCTGGTCGCCGCGTGGTTGCCGAGGGGTTCGGCGTGAATGATGCCATGCGCCGCGCCATTGTCTCAGGACAAGCGGCGGAGATGTTCGAGGCTCTCGCGGCGCAGGGCTATGTGCCACTGACGAGGGTGGCGGACGATATGGTGGCAGATGGACTCATCCATCCGGCGGAAGCGGAGGGCTTGAGACTGATATGAGCGATTTGTTCGAATTTCGCGCCAGGAATGCCAGTGGCGCATCGGAACGCGGGGTTGTGTTCGCCGGGACACGCGAGGACGCGTTGCGCGATCTGCGGCTGCGGAATTTGACGCCGCTTTCGCTGGAGCGGCAGTCTCCCGAGGCACGGATCGTGTTATCGGATGAGACCGCGCGCGATTTGGCCAAGACATTGGCCCACCTCCTCCGATCTGGGCTGAGCTTATCGCAGGGACTGCACTTGGCCGCGCAGGAGCTGGATAAATCGGGTGCTTCCGCGGCGTTGGCGCTGAAGGAGGCTGCCGAGCGCGGCCGTCCCTTGATAGAGGGCTTGGCCACATTTCAGGGTTCAGCGGCAGAATTGCTCAAGGGTGTCTTGGTTGCGGGTTCGGAAAGCAGCCAGCTTGCACGAGCGCTGGAGCTTGCCGGCGCGACCCTTCACCGATCGGCAGAACTCAAAGCGCGCTTGCGAACCGGCATGGTCTATCCTGTTTTCGTGCTCATTTCGTCGCTCGGAACGTTGATCGGGTTCTTGTGGTTTGTGGTGCCGACTCTGGCCAGCGCGCTGGCCAGCAATATCGGAGCGCTTCCCTGGTCGACGCGAGCCTTGTTGAGCCTGAGTTCTTGGTTGAAAGGTAATAGTGACCAAATCGTCATGGGCCTGGCGGGCCTGATCATGCTTGCCCTGGCACCACCCGTTCGACGAGGAGCAGAGCGCGTTTTGGCTTGGCTCTTGGCGTCACCGCTGTCTTTTGGAATCCCCCGGCGTTTCGAGCTGGCCAGTTGGGCGAGCCTCGCAGCGCTGTCGCTCGAAACGGGATCAACCGCCGTTGCCGCGTTTGAGGCCGCGATCGTTGGTGTGCGTCAGAAAAGTTTGGCGCAGCAATTGCGCGCCGCTATCGAGCGCATGCGGATTGGGGATCGCCCGGCCTTTGCCCTGGCGCAGTGCGTGGCGCCGCCGCCGATCATGCTCCGGTTGCTTCAGGTTGGCGAGGAGACAGGTCGAGCAGCGGAGGCGATGGCGCACGCAAGCGAGGCCTTGGTTCGTGAAGCCGAGCAACGCCTGACGCGGTTGGGGGCAATCTCCGGGCCTGCTGTCACACTCTTTCTCGGCGCGATTGTCGCTGCGATGGTCTTGAGTTTATTTCTTGGGTTATTGTCAATTTCTGACCAGGTGGCGCTATGACATCTGCGCGAACTTCCGGGTTTACGCTCACGGAACTGCTCGTCGTGATCGCGATCTTGGGATTGATCGTGCTTGCGACCGCCGGCTTGTCGCCGAAGATTTTCGAGCGCGCCGCATTCACGCGCGCGCGAGCGCAACTGGTGTCAGATTTTGTCAATGCGGCGGTGGAGGCGCACCGCACGGGCCAGTTCGGTCAGGCAATCATGCAGTCGGCTCGAGATGGCTACACCCTACGTGTCGGCTCTTCGAACCTGCAAAGAGATCTCCCGCCTGGGATTGAGATTCGCATCGAACCGAACCCGCTCGATCTTGACCCGGCAGGCCGCTTCGCGCCGGGCGCGGTGCGATTGCGTGGAGGGAAATATGAAGTGGAGTATCGCATCGATCCGTTCGTTGGCCGGCTCCGAATTGCCAGCGATCGCGCTGATGGAAGCCATCGTCGCGGCGGCGGTGCTGGCGCTGTCTTGCGGGCTGTTTCTGGGCTTTCTGACCAACGCGGCTGGCCAGCAAGCGCGCGCGAAGGAGCAAGAATTGCTGATCGCCATTGCGCAATCGCAGCGCAGCCAGAGCTTTGTCCCCGGCCTTTCGAGCGGGAATATGGCGGAGGTCTCTTGGCGCAAATCCTGCACTGCGGAAATCGCCGATCCAATGGCGCGGCTCGGTTTGTTGCATTGCGAATTGACGCTCCGCCGACGGTTGCAGGCCCCGGTGGTGCTTAAATGGAGCCAAGTCGAGGCACGAGGGAATCTGGAATAACACTGATCGAGATGCTGGTTGCGCTCGTCATTCTCGGATTGGTCTTCGGCTTTGGCTTTGCGATTTTGGGACCTTCGCTGCAGCAATCGAAGCGCTATCAAGACCAGGCACAAGGATTATCGGATGTCGCGCGCCTTCAGCAATTGCTGCCCGAGCTTGTCGGCGCTCAAGTTTTGGCGGGTGAATTTCCTACTGCATTTGATGCGTCGCGTATTTCGTGGTCAGCCTACCTGCCGCGGATTGCTGATTATCCCGTTGAGTTCGCGCTTGAAATTCAAAGAAACGGTGAGCAGTGGCGCTTGATGTTGATTGCTCCTCCAAACGCACCTCTTGAATTGCTTGCGGGCGATGCGCCCTTGCGTTGGCGGGTCGAGGAGCGCTCCGATCGAACGCATGTGATCTTGCTTGAACGCAGAGCCGCGAGGGGTTGGGTGCCGGTTGCAGCCGCGCGTTCATCTGCAAATGCACCGCATGATTGCGCGTTTGATGCGATCTCCAGGAGTTGTCGATGAAGCGCTTTTTTCGACTTGTGTGGCTGCTCGATGAGGCCATGGAGCTTTTGTCCATCTTGCGTCGGCTCATTTTGTTTGGGTCATTTGCGCCAAGGCAAGCGTTTCTTGCAACAGATCGTTGGTGCAACTTGGACTCGCAGGATCTTTATGTGGAAACGATCGGATTGCATGCGGTCGATTCCGTGGAAGCTCGTCGCGCCGTTGAAGTGGATTCGGCGCGTTTTTTGCCATTGGAGGCTTCCGAGGTGGCTTTTTCCGTCGTGGGGCCCCTCAAGGAAGCAGCAATTCGTTCCTCGCGTGAGCAAAACTTTGTGGTGGGCTGTGTTCGGCTCGATCGGCTGGCTGAGATGCGGCGAACCAAACTCGCGCAACCGCATGTTGAAGCGTTTTGGCACCGCTCGGCGCTCGCGCCGGATGCGGTTTTTGTGTTTCTAGACAAAACGGGAAGGGCGCGGCGGCGTTTGCGTCGCGGGGCAACTTTGCTTGCGGGTGCATTGTTGGTATGTGCTGCGGTGCACGCGCTTTATGCCACGGATGCGATGTTGGACCAAGCGCTTGGCCGGGCTCAGGCGAGCGAAATGCAGGCGAAACGCCGCTTGGCGCGCTTTCAATTGGCCGCGGAGCAACGCGATGCCATAGCGGCCCTCACGGATCGCGCGGCGGTGCCGATCCAGCAGGTTCCACGAGTTGCACAATTCATTGGCTCGGCACTGACGCCCGAAAGTGAGATGTTGGCGCTCAATCTGGAGCGCGGTGTTTGGCGTGCCAATGGTGTGACGGCCGATCCCGCTGCGTTGGAGTTGAGTTTGCGCCGCGGTCTGACAGGTCAATCCCTGCAATTCGAGAGTTCCGAGAGCCCGAACGTAGGATCGCAGGATTGGCGTTTGGAGCTCGCAGCAGGTTCCCTGCCATGAAGAGGGCGATGTGGTACGCTTGGGGGTTGCGCGCGCTCTTGGCTTGGGGCGGGTTGGAAGCGGGCTTGTGGGGCGCTGATGCGCTTGGCGCACGTATGGAAACATGGCGCGAACTTCGATCGATCACGGATCGCAGTGAGAAATTGTGGATGCGGTACCGCGACTTGGTTCGACGGCACGAGCCAGCACCCACACTGCCCGCGCACCCGACAGACACAGAGATCGGCGCGGCATTTGCCTCAACGGGAGCCCAATTGGCCGGCTTGACCACGATTGTCGATTCGGAAAGGCAAGATGTCGCCAAGTTGAAGCTGGTGATGACATGGAGCGATACGCGCGCGTCGCAGCTTGCGCCCCTATCCCAGCTTGCAGCGCAATGGCCTGGTGTGCGGATCGATCGGATGGCTCTACGAGCAGAGGGTGATGGAATAACTGGGGCGATCGAGGCGGAATTGTTGATCCAAGCGCCTCGCAATTCGAGCACGGAGTCGCAACGAAAGTCGAGCCCGCCACGCCGGCGGCTTTCGAGGCGCGAAAATCGCGGTGCACCATGAGACTGCCCCTGATCATGGTCGTGTTTGCGCTGTTGTTGCTGATCTTGACCGATTGGCTTCAGCGTCTTGATTTCGTTCCGACACCTTCCTTACAGCCTGCGCGGGCGAACGAGCGCGTTTTGAAGGCACCTGCCGCAACGCAAAGTGCGCAACCCGCTCAAGTCGAGCAGGCTATCGTGAGCCCATTTCGGCCCCGCATCGTGTCCATCGCAAAACCCGAGCCTTGGGAATCCGTCGGGCTGGTGGGCGTTGTGCACCATGAGCTGGGTGTTCTTGTCCTGCTGCGCGATGAGGCCAGCGGTGCGGTGCGCCGCGTGCAAGTTGGAGAGAGCATTGAAGGGTGGCGTGTCCAGCAGGTCGATCGCGATTGCGCGTTGTTGAAGCGCGGGCCGAAGCAGCGCCGCATCTGCGTTTCCGGCGGTTAGCGGGTGTTCAGGTTTACGCTGCTCGCATCTGACTTTTCCACCTGAGGCTGAGTGATTCTTCTTGTTTGGGGCGAAAATTTGGTTTAATAATGGTTAATCCGTGTCATCGGCCAATTCAAATGGCGGAGTAGGTCATGAGGCTCAATGGAAGTGCGGTTGCGATCGCCATTGTTGTTGTGCTGCCATGGCCCGCGCGCGCCGATACCTATAGCTATGACGCGCTTGGCCGGTTGATCCAGATCGAACAATCGAATGGCATCAAGAAGGCGTTCACCTATGATGCCCTTGGCAATCGCGTGGCGGTAGATTCCATCTCGCCACCGCCACCGCCACCGCCACCGCCACCGCCACCGCCACCGCCACCGCCGGCGAACCGCGCGCCCGTGGCCAATCCGGATGATGCGTATGGTTATGCGGGTGATGTTGTGGAGGTCTATCCACTTAGTAATGATACAGATCCAGACGGCAATGCGTTGTCGATCACCGGATGGCGTACGTCGGGTGTCACAGTTCAGTGGAATGCCAGTACACGTGTAATGAGACTATCGACTAACCAAATAGGTAACTTTGTGGTCACCTACACTATCAGTGATGGTGTGGGCGGGACGGCGGAGGGAATCATCAACTTTGGAACTGAGCCCGCTCCGCCGCCGTGTGAAAATCCAATCAATTTGGGTGGTGGACTTTATATCTGCCCGTGACCAGCTGTTTTCTTAGAAATTTGGAGACTTCCATGTTCAGCAGCATGACGGCGGCGGCCAGGCGCGCCACGCAGGCGGCGAAAGCGGGGCTTCTCACCTCGGCGGCGCTGATCGGCACGATGGCGAGCGCCCAGGCCATGTCGGGCGCGCCCGATCCACTGCCCGAGCGGGTCAGCGCCGATCCGGGAGCCGGGGCGGATGTCGCCACGGGGGCCTTTTCCGCCTCGGTGACCGATGTGGTGATCGGCAATCCCGATCAAGGCGGGCTGGCCTATAGCCGTGTCTGGGCCGGAAATGGCTGGCGCGACAATACCTTGTTCACCATTACGCAAATGACGCAGATCGTCGCCGGCGTCAGCCGAACCGTGCTGGCCGTCAGCAACGGAGCCACTTCCGAGCGGTTCACCTCCGATGGCGCAAGCATCTTTACCGGGCCATTCACCCAGCTCGATGGAGAGGGCGCGACGCTTGCTTATAATTCAACCAGCCAGGAATTCGTCTATACTGATCGATCCGGCAGCATCAGCTATTTTCCTTATAATGCGAGCGCCTCTACGGCCCATGGCCTGACCATGGCGGCGGGTAGCCAAACGATTGGCGTTGCCCGGCTGATCGTGGCCCCCAATGGATCGCAAACCCAGTTTTCCTATTACAGCGCCACGGTAAACGCCGTTTCGTATCTACGCCTTTCGGCGGTGGCCAATTCCTCCGGCTATCTGCTCAAGTTTTCTTATGCGCGCGATAGCTTGGCCATTGCTGCGGATGTAACGGCCTGGCGGCGCCTGGCACGCGTGCAGGGGATCAATACGCTCATCGATCCCTGCGCCCCGACGGCGCTGACCTGCACCACCAGTCAAAACTGGCCGCAAGCCACCTATGTCGGGGATCCGCAATTCGTGAACTCCGTCACCGACTCGCTGGGGCGCACCACGAGCTATTCCTATACCGGCGGGCGGCTTTCGGGCATTCGCTGGCCCGGCAGTAGTGTGGACAATGTCAGCGTGGCCTACACTCCAGATGGCCGCGTTTCCGTGCTCACGCGGGCCGGGAGCCAGACGCGCTATACCTATGCCGACAATACGAGCGCCGGCACGCGCACGACCTTTGTGTTGCGCGGCAGCGCTGCGACGGGGCCGTCCCGCACGATCATCTCCAATCTTGCCGATCAATTGATCCTGTCCGATGCCAATGAGCTGGGCCAGGTGCAAACCTATCAATACGATTCCCGGCGCCGGGTTATCCGGGCGCAGGCCCCCGAGGGCGATGCCCTGCAACTGACTTATGACGCGCGCGGCAACATCACCCAGACGCGCCAGATCGCCAAGCCGGGCTCGGGCCTCGCCGATATCGTGACGAGCGCCACCTATGACGCGGCCTGCACCAATCTCAAAACCTGCAATCAGCCGCTGAGCACGACCGATGCCCTGGGCCGCGTCACCAATTACACCTATGATGGCACGCATGGCGGGGTGACGAGCATCACCGCGCCGGCCGGGGCCAATGGCGTGCGCCCGCAGACGCGCATCGAATATGCGCTGAACAATGGCGTCTATCTGCCGGTGCGCAGCCGGGCCTGCGCAACGGCTTCAGCCTGCGCCAATACTGGCGATGAGAGCATATTGGAGACGGTCTACGGCCAAAACTTCCTGCCCAGCCAGATCGTCCGGCGCAGCGGCGACAATGCGCTCAGCCAGAGCGTGGCTTTGGCCTATACGCCGGCCGGCGATCTGGCCAGCATGGATGGCCCCTTGGCCGGGGCGGGGGATGTGACCTTCATCGCCTATGATGCGGCGCGCCAGCCGGTTCTGCTCATCGGGCCCGATCCCGATGGCACCGGCCCGCTGCAATATCGGGCCGAGCGGCGCAGCTATAATGCCTTTGGCCAGGTGACGCGCGTCGAGGCCGGCAAGGCCAATGCCCAATCGGTCAATGCGGTGTTCACGCCCTTGCAGGCGCAGGAAACCGTCTACGATGCCAATGGGCGCACCATTCTGGCCAAGGCCTTCGATGGCGCGGCCGGCGGGGTGCTGGCGCTCAGCCAATTCAGCTATAACGATCAGGGCCAGCTGGAATGCGCCGCGCTGCGCATGAATCCCGCGGCCTTCGCCGCGTTTCCGGCCTCGGCCTGCAGCCTGAGCAGCGAGGGCGCTTTCGGGCCCGATCGGATCAGCCGCACGCAATATGATGCGGCGGGGCGCCCCCTGGTGGTGACCAATGCCTATGGCACGCCCTTGGCCCAGGACACGGCCCGCTATGCCTATTCGGCCAATGGCCAGCTGGCCAGCCTGACGGACGCGGCCGGCAACCGCACCAGCTATGGCTATGACGGCTTTGATCGCCTGGTTGAGCGCCGCTATCCGAGCCTGGTTACGCCCGGCGGTGCCTCGCCGACGGATTTTGAGCAATATGGCTATGACAAAGCGGGCAATGTGGTCTCGGAGCGGCGGCGCGGGGGTGCGGTGTTTGGCTATGCCTATGACGGCTTGAACCAGGCGATCGGCCGGGATGCGCCGGGCACGGAGCCCGATACCAGCCTAGCTTATGACAATTTCGGGCGGGTGCGTTCGCTGCAAAGGGCGGGGCAGACGCAGGCCTATGGCTATGACGGGCTGGGCCGCCTGGTGAGCGAGGCGGGGCCCCTGGGCGCTGTCAGCTATGCCTATGATGGTGCCGATCGGCGCACGCGGCTGACTTGGCCGGATGGCTATTGGGTTGGCTATGAGTATGACCAAGCGGGCCAGGTCAATCGGGTTGTGGATGCGGGCGGCACGGTGCTTGCGCATATCGCGTATGACGATCTGGGCCGTCGGGCCTTTCTGGCGCGCAGCAATGGCGTGGTGACC
>CAZAGL010000027.1:0-14440 GCA_964484435.1 uncultured Caulobacteraceae bacterium | reverse complement strand
CCACGACCCCCAGTCCCCCAGACTGGTGCGCTAACCGGGCTGCGCCACGCTCCGAGCCGCCCCTTCTAGAGCCCTTCCGCTTGGCTGGGAAGAGGCTTTTCACGGCTGCGCGCGGAGCACCACAGCCTTTATGAAGCCCGCTTGGCCCCGCCGACCTGCTGACGCAGCATGGGCGAAGGGCGGAACGTCACCACCCGGCGGGGCGTGATGGCCACGGCCTTGCCGGTTTTGGGATTGCGGCCCAGGCGCTGGCGCTTGGCGCGCACCACGAAATTGCCAAAGCGCGACAGTTTGACCACCTCCCCGCGCGCCAGGGTTTGGGAAATGGATTCGAGCGCCGCCTCCAAAAAGCGGGCGCATTCTTGGCGGTTCATCTTGTTGCGGCCGCTTTCCACGCCGGCTAGCAACGCCTCGACGAGTTCGACCCGGGTCATGGTGGTTTCGGCCATTTTGCCTCCGCGTTTTCCAAGTCTTACCGCAAAATCGGCCAGGGGGCAAAGCCCCTCACCAGCGCACCAGCGCCGCACCCCATGTCATGCCACCGCCCAGCGCCTCCATGAGCACCAGATGCCCGGGCTGAATGCGGCCATCCTCCATCGCCGTGCACAAAGCCAAAGGGATCGAAGCCGCCGAGGTGTTGCCGTGCAGCGCCACGGTGGAAACCATGCGCTCCAGCGGGATGCCGAGGCGGGCGGCCACCGCATCGAGGATGCGCTGATTGGCCTGATGGGGCACAAACCAATCGATCTCCTCCACCGCGATCTCGGCGCGCGCCGCAGCCTGGCGGATGGCATCAGAAATATGGTTCACCGCCTGGCGGAACACGGCATTGCCCTGCATGCGCAGATGCCCAACGGTTTGCGTCTGGGAAGGCCCCCCATCGACATACAACAGATCGTGGAGGCGCCCATCGCTGCGCAGATAGGTGGATAACACCCCGCGCTCTTTCTCCTTGGGGCTTTGCGTCTGGGCCTCCAGCACCAGGGCCCCCGCCCCATCGCCGAACAGCACGCACGTGCCGCGATCACTCCAATCAAGGATGCGGGAAAAGGTTTCGGCACCGATCACCAAAGCCGTGTGGGCCTGCCCGCGCGCCAACATGTTGTCGGCCATGGCCAGCGCATAGATAAAGCCCGAACACACCGCCTGGATATCGAAGGCCGCGCCATGTTCCATGCCCAAAGCGGCCTGGACGCGGGTGGCGGTGGCCGGGAAAGTCAAATCCGGCGTTGCCGTGGCCAAAACCAGGAGATCGAGCTGGGCCGGTTCCAGCCCGGCATTGGCCAAAGCCGCGCGCGCCGCGTGCACGGCCAGATCGGAGGTGCGCTCCCCCTCGGCGGCGATGCGCCGCTCCTGGATGCCGGTGCGCTCCTGGATCCAGGCATCGCTGGTCTCCACCATGCGGCTGAGTTCGGTATTGGTGAGGCGGCGTTGCGGCAAATAGCCGCCGACACCGCGCACGATCGAGCGGATCTGGCTCATACGCTGCGCGGCTCGGCCGGGGCGGGGCTGCGCGCGAAGCGGGCGAGATTGGCCTCCACCTCTGTCATGAAATTGGCCTCGGCCAGGCGGGCGGCGGCCTCCAGCGCGGCGGCGAAGCCCTCCCCATCCGTGCCGCCATGACTTTTGACGACCAGGCCATTGAGCCCAAGAAACACCGCGCCATTGGCCTGTCGCGGATCGACGCGGGCGCGAAAGCGCTGCAGCACCGGGCGGGCCCCCAAAGCGCGCAGCTTGGAAAGCCCGTCACGAGTGAATTCCTCGCGCAGGAAGCGGGCCATGACCTTGGCGATGCCCTCGGCCGTTTTGAGCGCGACATTGCCGGTGAAGCCATCGGTGACGACCACATCGACCATGCCATGGCTGATGCCATCGCCCTCGATAAAGCCACGAAAATCCATATCCAAATTGGAAGCACGCAAGATTTTCGCCGCCTCGCGGATCTCCTCATGGCCCTTCAATTCCTCGGCCCCAATATTGAGCAGGGCCACGCTCGGGCGGGCCACACCGTGCCGGGCCCGGTGAAAAGCCTCCCCCATAATGGCGAAGGCCGCCAATTGCGGGCCATCGGCTTCCAGATTGGCCCCAGCATCCAAAACCGAGGTAAAGCCGTGCAGCGTTGGCCAATTGGCAATCAAAGCGGGGCGATCCACGCCGGCCATGGTCCGTAGGCGCAGGCGCGAGAAGGCCATCAAGGCGCCGGTATTCCCCGCCGAAACAGCCGCCTGGGCCCGGCTTTCCTCGACATCGACCAGCATGTTCCACATGCTTGTGCCCTTGCCCTGGCGCAAAGCCTGGGAGGGTTTGGCATCCATGGCCACCGCGCGCTCGGCCGGGCGGATTTCGCAGCCCGCTTTGGCCGCCGGGCGCGTTTCCAGCAGCGCCTGGATTTGACCGGCATCGCCATGCAGCACCAGGCGCGCCTGGGGGCGGCGCGCGCAGAATAACTCGGCACCGTCCAGGACGCTGGCGGGTGCATGATCGCCCCCCATCGCATCCACCGAAAGGATTATTTCTGGCATGCCATCGCCTCATCATCACCCGCGCGCAAAGCCCGCGGACCTTAAGCCCAAACCCTGAAGCGCCAAAACCCGTGCTTCACACTGGGTGTGGCGGAACAGGCGCTGCGGGCCATGTCTGTAATTCTTGGATAAGCTGGGCCGGGCGGGCTTGCAATTGCTCCAGGGCCTGGAGCGCATATTGGGCCAATGGCTCGCCATAGGCGGTGATCGCCCCATCCCAGACATGCCGCTGCAGCGCCTGCGCGAGCATCGACGCGTTCGGGGCGGCCAAAGCCGGCTCGTACTCCTTGAGCCGTGCATAAAAGCGCGCCGCGATCCGGCGCATGCTTTTGGGCACGCTCAAATCCCCGATGCCGGCCTCGCGCAGGCCTTCATCAAAGCTTTTGAACAGGCGATCGACAAAAAGCTGGGCCAAATGGGCATCCGCCGGCTCCGTGCGCAGGCGCAGCAGCACCAGAATGCCGTGCAAAATCAGTAATTCCAGGCGCCCGGGCAGCGAATCTGGAACGCCATGCGGGCCGTAAAAGCCGGGCTGGCGCGCCACGCGTGTGATGGTCCTGCACAGCCCTGCGGCTTCGCGCCGCAGCGCGGCATCGCGCTGGCCAAACAGCCCCCAAAAGGCCATGAATGTGCTCTCCTCTTGCTAAGCGCGCGGGCCACGCTTAGGCCTTCTTGATCATCGGCACCTGTGTTTGCAGTGGAGTGTACCAAATGGCCAGCCTGCGTTTTGGTTTTGCTGCTGTTTTAGCGGCTGCGGCCACGGCATCGTGCGCTTCGGTACGCGAAGATCATGGCTATGTCGCCGATCAGCTCAGCACCCAGCAACCCATCCAGGCGGGGGTCGATACCAAATCGACCGTGCTGGCGCGCATGGGCTCTCCGTCCACGCGCGGGGCGTTTGATGATCAAAGCTGGTATTATGTTTCTACCTCCACCAAGGCCTATGCCTTCTTGAAGCCCGACACGACCCGGCGCGATATCGTGGCCGTGCGCTTTGGGGTCGATGATGTGGTGGCCGCGGTGGATGTCTACGGGCTCGAACGGGGCCGGGTGATCGCCTATAATGGCAAAGCCACGCCGACGCGCGGGCGCGAACTCGGCTTTTTTGAGCAGCTGTTCGGCAGCATCGGCAATGCCCCGATCGCTTTGCCCAATTCCGAAGAAAACACCCCCGGCAACCGCCCGTAAGGCGTTTCAAAACGCATTCTCGGCAAATCAGCCTGGCGGCGGGATAATCCCCCACCGCCAGGATTCTTCACGAGATCACGCTCAGCCCGATAGATGCGCGAGCGCCGCCAGCAGCAGCAAGGCCACGATATTGGTGATCTTGATCATCGGATTCACGGCCGGGCCTGCCGTATCCTTATAAGGATCGCCCACGGTGTCGCCGGTGACGGCGGCCTTGTGCGCCGCAGAACCCTTGCCCCCATGATGGCCTTCTTCGATATATTTCTTGGCGTTATCCCAGGCACCGCCCCCCGACGTCATCGAAATGGCGACAAACAGGCCCGTCAGGATCACGCCAACCAGCATGGCCCCCAAGGCGGCCAGCGAATCGCTTTTCCCGGCGATTGCCCAGATCACCAAGAACAGCACGACGGGCGACAGCACCGGCAGCAAAGACGGCACCACCATTTCGCGAATCGCCGCCTTGGTCAGGATATCCACGGCGCGGCCATAATCGGGCTTTGCGGTGCGCTCCATGATGCCGGGGATTTCCCGAAACTGGCGGCGCACTTCTTCCACCACGGCTTGGGCCGCACGGCCCACCGCCGTCATGCTCATGCCGCCGAACAGGAAGGGCAGCAGCCCGCCAAACAGCAAGCCGACGATCACATAAGGATTGTTCAGCTCAAAATTTGGGGCTGTGTTCAGAAAGAACGGGAATTGCGAGGCGTTTTGCGAGTAATACTTCAGATCCTCGAAATAGCAGGCAAACAGCACCAAAGCCCCCAGCCCGGCCGAGCCGATGGCATAGCCCTTGGTCACCGCCTTGGTGGTATTGCCCACCGCATCGAGCGCATCGGTGGTGACGCGCACATCGGCCGGCAGTTCGGCCATTTCCGCGATGCCGCCGGCATTGTCCGTGACCGGGCCGAACGCATCGAGGGCCACGATCATGCCCGCGATGGCGATCATGCTGGTCACGGCCACGGCGATGCCGAACAGGCCCGCCAGGCCATAAGCGGCCATGATGCCGGCAATGATCACCAAAGCCGGCATGGCCGTGGATTCGAGCGATACGGCCAGGCCCTGGATGACATTGGTGCCGTGGCCGCTCTCGGAGGCGGCCGCCACCGAGCGCACCGGCCGGAAGGCCGTGCCGGTATAGTATTCGGTGATCCACACGATCGCCGCCGTCACCCCAAGGCCAACCAGGCCGCATCCGAGCAGATCAAGGCCCGTCACCGTTGCGTATTGCGCATTTTCGGGGGCGATCAGGCCAAACCCACCATTGACCACATAAATGGCCATGGCGATGCCCGCAAAGCCAATGACGCCTGTGGCGATCAGGCCCTTGTATAGGGCGCTCATGACATTGTTGGATGCGCCGAGGCGCACGAAAAACGTGCCGATGATCGAGGCAAAAATCGCCGTGCCACCAATGGCCAAGGGCAAAACCATCATGGCCGCCGCCGCATCCGTGCCACGGAACAGGATCGAGGCCAGCACCATGGTGGCCACCGTCGTCACCACATAGGTTTCGAACAGATCGGCGGCCATGCCGGCGCAATCGCCGACATTATCGCCCACATTGTCGGCGATGGTGGCCGGATTGCGCGGATCATCCTCAGGGATGCCCGCCTCCACCTTGCCGACCAGATCACCGCCGACATCGGCCCCCTTGGTGAAAATGCCGCCGCCCAAGCGGGCGAAGATGGAAATCAACGAAGCGCCAAAGCCCAGCGCCACGAGCGAATCGACCACTTGGCGATCCGCCAAGGAATGGCCCAGGATTTGGGTGAGGAACAGGAAGTAAACGGTCACGCCCAGCAAAGCGAAACCGGCAACGAGCAGACCCGTGACGGCCCCAGCCCGAAATGCCATGCTCAGCCCCGCCGCCAAGCCGGATTTGGAGGCCTCGGCGGTGCGCACATTGGCCTGCACCGAAACATTCATTCCGATAAAGCCGGCCAGCCCCGAAAGCAAAGCGCCAAGAACAAAGCCGCCCGCGACCTCCCAGCCCAACAGAACCGCGACCAGCACCGCCACGACCAGCCCAACCCAAGTAATCGTGGTGTATTGGCGGCGCAGATAAGCGCTTGCCCCCTCTTGGATGGCCGCCGCGATCTCTTTCATGCGATCGGAGCCGGCGCTGGCTTTTTGGATGTCCTGGCTGGTCAGCCAGCCGAAAAGGCCCGCCACGGCACCGGAAAACAGTACCAAAAACAGGGTATTAAGGTGTTCACTCATAGGCTTGTCCCATCACGCAATAACTGATTTGCTGGCTGCTTGCGCAGCCAACAATCCGCCCCGATATCTCGATTGGCGGACACTAAGCAGAGCTTTCTTGTGTTGCAACGCCGATTCCGACGAAATCGCGGTTAAGAACCACCGCGGATGGCTTGGCGCTGGCGCAAGGGTTCGGCCGAAACGATGGTCACCGAGGCCACCGCCTTCTCGCCAAACACCTTGGCGGCGCTGGCCTGGATGAGCTGGATGGCCAATGCCTCATCGAGTTCGTCGGGTTTTCCGGCCTTGCCCACAGAGGTTTTGTGCAGATTGCGTATCAGCGCATCGCGCACGAAATGCACCTGTTCGCGTTGGCGCAGCACGTTTTGGCCCTTGGCCATCTCGAGCTTGATCGTCAAAAATATGTAATTGTTGAGCTTTCCATTCGCGAAGATGGGTGCCGGCACTGATTGGATATCGATCGTGCGGTTGCTATCGGCTTCTTCCTTGGCCTTGGCCGCCTCGGCCCAAGCGGGGCCGATCGGGGCTGAAAAAGCGAAAAGCGAGATCAGAATCAGCAGGAAAGTGCGCATGCCTGTAACCTAAAGCCAATCCCTTTCTTGAAGGCTAACACCCCAAGCGATGCGCATAGCCCAGATTGCCGAGCGCAATGGGCTGGCCCAAATCATCATGCAGCTTCAGGCCGGTGCCCGCCAATGTGCGCCCGATGCGCGTGAGTGGCAGGCCCAGATCCTGGCTGGCCTGTTGCAAAGCGGGGCGCGCTGAAGGCTCGGCGGTGAACAAGATTTCGTAATCATCCCCCCCGGCCGCCAATTGCATGCGCGCCGCTTGCGGATCCTGCGCGGCCGCGATGAAGTCCTGCCCAGAGCGCGAATGGGGAATGTCCCGCAGAGCGATTTCGATCGCCAAATCCGAGGCATCGGCCAGCTTGGCGCAATCGGCGAGCAGGCCATCGGAGACATCCATGGCCGCCCCGGCAAAGCCGGCCAGGCAAGCGGCCAGCTCTAGGCGCGGGCGCGGGCAGCGGTAATACTGCAAAACGGCCAGATCGCCATGTCCCTGCAAAGCGGCCTGCAAGCCAAGCCATCCCTCACCGATCACCCCGCTGATCCACACGTCCTGGCCCGAGCGCGCCTCACGGCGATCGGGCGCGCGCGTGCCAACCAGCGCCCCGAACATGGTGATACTGATGCTCAACGGGCCAGGCGTAGAGACGGTATCGCCGCCCAGCAAATCCAGGCCAAACTGGTGGTGATCCCGGGCCAATCCTTGCGCGAAGAGCCCGATTTCAGCGCTGGGGCGTGCATGGGGCCAATGCAGGGCCATGAGATAGCCAATAGGCCGCGCGGCCTTGGCGGCGAGATCGGAAAGATTGACCCGCAGCGCCTTCTGCGCCACCGAATCGATGGGATCGCTGGGAAGAAAATGCACGCCTTCCACAAGGCAATCATTGGTCAGCACCACGGGGCCGCAAAAATCGATCAGCGCGGCATCATCGCGCAAGCCGCGCGCGGCCGGGTTGCCGGCCAAGGGGGCAAACCAGGCGCGAATGCTTTCAAACTCATCCTGGCTCATGGCGAGGCGGCGGGGCGCAGGCCCAAGGCGATCCCATCCAGCGTGGCATTGATAAAGCCCGGCTCCGGCCCCGAAAAAAAGCCCTTGGCGATTTCCACGTATTCGCCAATCGTCACCGCGATGGGAATATCATGGCGGGCCCATAATTCCAGCGCGCCGGCGCGCAGCGCGGCACGGGCCACGGCATCGATGCGCTCGAGGCGCCAGCCAGCGGCGAGGCGCCGGGCGATCATGGTATCCACTTCGTCCTGGCGCTCGACGGCCAGCTCAACGATCTGGCGAAACAGCGTGATATCGGCTTCTTCGCCAATCTCCTCACCTTCTCCGGCATCATTGCCTTCCTGGCGCGGCAGGCGCCCGGCCAACACATCCAAAACCGCGTTGGCGGGCGTGGAGCCGGCCAATTCCATCTGGTAAAGCGCCTGAACCGCCGCCAGGCGCGCGGCCCGGCGTGCCCGCGCGCTGGGTAAAGGCTGGCTCATGGCTTGGCCAAGCTGCGGCGCAGCGCGATCAAGGCCAGGCAGGCCCGGGCCGCCTCCCCGCCTTTGTCTTGGCCAGCAGGGTCCGCGCGCACGCTCGCTTGGCGCGGGTTTTCTACCGTCAAAATGGCGTTGGAGATGGCAAACTGGCCCGCAAGGCCCAGTTGCATCAGGCCCTCGGCGCTCAGATTGCTCACCGTTTCATAATGGCTGGTTTCGCCCCGGATGACGCAGCCGAGGCCGATATAGCCGTCAAAGCGGGCATCTGCCCCGCCACGCGCCTGCGCCAGGCAAGCGATTGCCAAAGGGATTTCGAGCGCGCCGGGCACAAAAAAGCTTTCATGCCCGGCACCGGCGCGCTCCAGCACCGCGCGCGCGCCCACCAGCAAAGCCTCCACGATCTCGCGGTAATAGGGCGCGGCGACCAGCGCCACGCGCGCCCCTTCCACGCGCACATCGTCAAATTGATCAATCTGCTGCATCACGCCTCCTTGCCGGCCAAGGGGCGCCAATCGGCGATGGAAAGCCCATAGCCCTCCAGCCCGATGATTTTTTGTGGGGCGCTGTTGGACAGCAAAATCATGACACCAACACCCAGATCGCGCAGGATTTGCGCGCCCGCCCCGTATTCACGCAGCATGCGCTCGGCCTGGCCGATTTCGGGCGGCGCGCCGGAAAAGCGCTTGGACAGGGCACTGGCATCGCCATCGCGCACCAAAACCAGAACCCCGCCGCCGGAATGGGCGGCGATCGCCGCCAAGGCGTGATCGACCAGATTGCCGCGCCCTCCCCCTGCCCCCAACAGATCGCTGGCGAAATCGATCCGATGCATGCGCACGAGGGTTGCGGCATGGCGGCTGATCTCACCGCGCCACAGGGCCACATGCTCCACCCCATCCAGCACATTGCGGTAGATGGCCAGGCGGAACGTGCCATGGCGATTGACCAATTCGGTCTCTACGACGCGCTCCACCAGATGTTCCTGGGCATGGCGATAGGCGATCAAATCGGCGATCGTGCCGATTTTCAGCCCATGCAATTGCGCGAAACCGATCAAATCCGGCAGCCGGGCCATCGAGCCATCATCATTCATGATTTCGCAGATCACGGCAGCGGGCAACAAGCCCGCTTGGCGCGAAATATCGACCGAGGCCTCGGTATGGCCGGCCCGGATCAGCACGCCCCCCTCGCGCGCCACCAAGGGAAAGACATGGCCGGGCGAGACGATATCCTCCGCCCCCTTGGTCGGGTCGATGGCCACGGCCACCGAATGGGCCCGATCATGGGCGGAAATGCCGGTTGTTACGCCCTCGCGCGCCTCGATCGAGACGGTGAAGGCGGTTTGGTGGCGCGTTTGATTGCGCGGGGCCATCGGCTCCAGATGCAAGGTGCGCGCGCGCTCCGGCGTCAGCGCCAGGCAAATGAGCCCGCGCCCATGGCGCGCCATGAAATTGATCGCCGCTGGGGTGGCAAATTGCGCCGGAATGATGAGATCGCCCTCATTCTCGCGATCTTCGGCATCGACCAGGATATACATCTTGCCCTGGCGCGCATCCTCGATAACCTCTTTGGGCGTCGAGATATAGCGATGGAGGGAATCGAGCGGATCGGGCAAGGCCGGGTTCATGGTAAGCCCCTCTGGGCGGCAAGGATGCGGGCCACATAGCGCGCCAGGAGATCGGCCTCCAAATGCACGCGCGCGCCGATCCTTAGATCACACAGCGTCGTCATCTTCCATGTGTGGGGGATGATCATCACGCCGAATTCCGTGCCATCCACCTCATTGACGGTGAGGGAAACCCCCTCCACCAGGATCGAGCCCTTGGGCGCGATCAGGGGCGCGAGCGCCTGCGGGGCCGCGATGCGCAAACGATGGCTCGCCCCATCTTCGCGCATCTCGCGCACCAGGCCGAGGCCGTCAACATGGGCGCTGGCCAGATGGCCGCCCAATTCCTCGCCGATCTTGAGGGAGCGTTCCAGGTTCAGCCGATCGCCGATCCGCAAATCCCCCAGCCGGGTGATGGCCAGGCTTTCGGCCGCGATCTCGACATCATAAAGCATGCCCCGGCCATCCTGGCCCGGTGCCTTGGCGATCACGGTCAAGCAGCAGCCGGCATGCGCAATAGAGGCCCCAATGGCCACATCATTGGGATCATAGCCGCATTCCAGGCTCACCCGCAAAAGCCCAGGGCCGGGCTGAAGGGCCCGAACCACGCCGATATCGGTTACGATGCCGGTGAACATGTATGCTCCTGCTTTTCGAATCGCTCCCACACGTCGGGCCCCAGCAGGCGAAAATCAACGCGCTTCCAGCGCGGCGCATCGCCCAGCCGGGTGATGCCCAGTGCGCCAATGCCCGGGCGGGCATCCGCGCCCAGGATCAGGCCGGCGCGGAACCATTCCAGCGCATCGATGCGTTTGGCGCGCAAAAAACTGGCCCCCACCTGCCCCCCGCCTTCGATCATCAGGCTGGATATGCCCGCGTGTTCGAGCACGCCCAGCACTTCGTGGACATCCAGCCCGTTTTCCCCCTGGCTGATCGGGTGGATGATCGCGCCGGCGGCGCGCAATTCTTGGGCTTTTGCACCCCCGCCGGCCGAGTGGGAAGTGAAAATGTGCAAGGGCCCGCCATCACCCTGTTCGAGCAGGCGCGCATCGAGGCCCAGGCGCAACCGGCTATCGAGAAGCACCCGCGCCGGCTCTTTGCCCGCGCCGCGGCAGGTGAGCTGCGGATCATCGGCTAGCGCCGTCTCGATGCCGATCAGCACCCCGTCATGGGCCCCGCGCAGCCTGCGCCCTTCCAGGCGCGCCGCTTCCCCGGTGATCCAGCGGCTTTCGCCATGCGCCGTCGCGATGCGACCGTCCAGGCTGGTGGCCAATTTCAAAGTAACGCGCAGCCTAATGCCCCAATTTGCCGGGCCCAGGCCCTTGTGCCAAGCCGTGATCGCCTAAAAACCGTTCAAAATCGCTGGTTTCCCGGAAATCTTTATACACCGAGGCATAGCGCACATAGGCGATGGGATCGATCTTGGCCAAAGCCTCCATGACCAATTCCCCAATGACCGGAGAGGCCACTTCGCTTTCGCCCCGGCTTTCCAGCTGGCGCACAATGCCGGAGACCAGCCGCTCGATCTGCTCATCGTCGATGGGGCGCTTGCGCAAGGCAATGGTCACCGAGCGCAGCAATTTTTCCCGATCGAACACGGCGCGCCGGCCAGAGCGCTTCAGCACCATCAATTCGCGCAGCTGCACGCGCTCGAAGGTGGTGAACCGCCCATCGCAGGCCCCGCATTGCCGGCGCCGGCGGATACAGCTGTTTTCTTCCGTCGGGCGGCTGTCTTTGACCTGCGTATCGTCATGGCCGCAAAACGGGCACTTCATGGGATGCGATCCTAAAAGCTGTAAATGGGGAAGCGCCCCGTCAGCGCCTTGACCTTGGTCGCCACCTGGGTTTCGGCCGCGCTGTTGTCGCTGGTGGATTTGCCGCCGCTGCGGGCCAGGCCCTGCAAGACCTCCAGCATCAAATGGCCCACCTCGCGAAATTCTTCCAATCCAAAGCCCCGCGTGGTGGCCGCCGGGCTGCCCACGCGGATGCCCGATGTGATCATCGGCTTTTCCGGGTCGAAGGGAATGCCGTTTTTGTTGCAGGTGATCAATGCGCGCTCCAGGCTGGCTTCGGCCGCCTTGCCGGTCAAACCCAGGGGGCGCAGATCGATCAAGGCGAGATGGCTATCGGTGCCGCCCGAAACCAGCGCCAGCCCGCCTTGCGCCAAGGTATCGGCGAGGGCCCGGGCATTGGCCGCCACCGCCTGCGTATAGGCCTTGAATTCCGGGGCAAGCGCTTCGCCGAAGGCAACGGCCTTGGCGGCGATGACATGCATCAAGGGCCCGCCCTGCAGGCCCGGAAAAACCGCCGAATTGATCTTCTTGGCCAAACCCTCGTCATTGGTGAGAATCATCCCGCCGCGCGGCCCGCGCAGCGTTTTGTGGGTGGTTGTCGTTACCACATGGGCGTGGGGGATCGGCGAAGGATAGACGCCGGTGGCCGAAAGGCCAGCAAAATGCGCCATATCGACCATGAACAGCGCACCGACTTCATCGGCAATCGCGCGAAAGCGCGCAAAATCGATCACGCGCGGATAGGCGGAGCCGCCGGCGATGATCAGCTTGGGGCGCTCGCGCTGGGCCGTTTGCGTCAGCGCCTCATAATCGATCAAATGATCGTCAGCACGCACGGTATAGGGGATGGGACGAAACCATTTGCCCGAAAGATTGGCCGGTGCGCCGTGCGTCAAATGCCCCCCGGCGGCCAGATCCAGGCCCATGAAGGCATCGCCGGGTGAAAGCAAAGCCAGAAACACGGCCTGGTTGGCCTGAGCGCCGGAATGGGGCTGCACATTCGCGAAAGCGCAGCCAAACAGCGTTTTGGCCCGCTCGATGGCCAGCTGCTCCACCTCATCGACATGCTCGCAGCCGCCGTAATACCGCCGCCCGGGATAGCCCTCGGCGTATTTGTTGGTGAGCACCGAGCCCTGCGCCTCCAAAACCGCACGCGAGACGATGTTTTCGGATGCAATCAGCTCGATCTGCTGGGCTTGACGCCCCCCTTCGGCAGCAACCGCCCGGCTCACCTCCGGATCAGCAACCGCAAGCCGAGTTTCGAAAAAATTCGCCATATCACCCAACACCTGTTGCAGTAGAACAATGCCTACGTAATTTTTTACCGCGCTGAACTTGGCCTAACCGCCTGAACGTTGAATGGTCAAGGACCGAAGATTGCCGACTTCTTCGCGTCACCTCAAAATGATCGCCGGTTAAATCACGTTTGATGTTGACATGCTGCAGTTTATCCTTCTGAACACACAAGTTCCCGGTTCCAAAGGGAATGGGCTCGCCCGAATCGTTCACACGCTGAACGTGCAGGGCGGGTTTGACAACGAGATTTTTGAGCATGCGCCCACCCCCCGAAATCGGGGAAGTCGGCGAAACAAAAACGGGTCAAAAGGTTTGTGATGAAAGAAGATCCCCTTGATGCTTCCGCGAACTTGGATGACACGCTGCACTGGACGGCCGATATCGTGGCCTCGTTCGTGGCGAACAACAAAACTGAAGCCGATCAGTTGCCCGAACTGATCCGCACGATCCACAAAGCCCTTTCTGGCCTGATGCGCGGCGAAGAAGAAAAAACCACGGAAAAACTCAAGCCCGCCGTGCCGGTCAACAAATCGGTGACCAACGAATATATCGTCTGCCTCGAAGATGGCAAACGGCTGAAAATGCTGAAGCGCTATTTGCGCTCCACCTATGATTTATCGCCCGAAGAATACCGCAAGCGCTGGGGCCTGCCCGCCGATTACCCCATGGTCGCGCCCAGTTATGCGGCGCGCCGCTCGGAATTCGCCAAGAAGATCGGCCTGGGGCGCGGCGTGCGTCGCCGCGAGGGCTGAGGCGTAGTCTTTAACCCGCCGGGCAAACAGCGTGATCGGCGAACACCTTGACCAAGGCCGCGACGAGATCCTCCATCAGCGCATCGTCATGGAAGGGCGATGGGGTGAATCGCAGGCGCTCCGTGCCCTTGGGCACGGTGGGATAATTGATCGGCTGAACATAAATCCCGTGATCGCGCAGCAGCGCGTCGGAAATGGTTTTGCAGCGCGCCGCATCACCGATCAAAACCGGCACGATATGCGTCTTTGACGGCATGACCGGCAGGCCCGCCTCGCGCAATAAGCCCTTCAGCCGCTCGGCCCGATTTGCCAATCGATCCCGCATATGCGGGCAAGAGCGCACGATGCGCACGCTTTCCAGCGCCGCCGCCGCCAGGGATGGGGCCAAGGAGGTGGTGAAGATAAAGCCCGGCGCGCAGGAGCGGATGGCATCGATGGCCGCGGCCGGCCCCGAAACATAGCCGCCCATCACGCCAAAGGCCTTGGCCAGCGTGCCCTCGATGAAATCCACGCGGTGCATGACGCCGTCTCGCTCGGCCACGCCGCCGCCGGTCAACCCGTAAAGCCCAACGCCATGCACCTCATCGAGATAGGTCATGGCCCCATAGGTTTCGGCCAGGGTGCAGATTTCGGCGATCGGGGCGATATCGCCATCCATGGAATAGACGCTCTCGAAGGCGATCAGCTTGGGCGCGGCCAAAGGCGCCTCATTGAGCAGGGATTCGAGGCTTTGCAGATCGTTGTGGCGAAATATGCGCTTTTCGCAGCGCGCGCGCCGGATGCCCTCGATCATCGAGGCGTGGTTCATCTCATCGGAGAAAATCCACAAATCGGGGAACAGCTTGGCCAATGTCGAAAGGGTGGCCTCGTTGGAGGTATAGCCCGATGTGAACAACAGGGCGGCCTCCTTGCCGTGCAGCAAGGCCAATTCCCGTTCCAGATCAACGTGATAACTGGTGGTTCCGGAAATATTGCGCGGGCCCCCGGCCCCGGCCCCGACATC
>CAZAGL010000026.1:0-14585 GCA_964484435.1 uncultured Caulobacteraceae bacterium | reverse complement strand
GAGTGATGCGGCGCGCGTGTTCGCCGCCCATCCGGACATCCTCACCTATCAGGGCTTTGCCAATCGCAAGCTGGGCCGGCTGGATCGCGCCGAAAGCTATTATCAGCGCGCGCTGGCCATCGCCCCCAATCATCGCGGGGCGCTGGAATATTTTGGCGAACTGAAGGTGGAGCGCGGCGATCTCATCGGGGCGCGCGCCATGCTGGCCAAACTGGAAAGCGTCTGCACCTTTGGGTGCGCCGAAGCCGATGAGCTGCGTGGATGGATCGATCGCGCGCCGTCCTGATCGCGGGCCTGGCCATCGGGCTGGCTTGCGTCATCGCGCTCGGCGGGGCTGGCCCATCGGCCCCGTTGCCCAGCGAGATCCGCTGGCTGGCCCCGGGAACGGACAGGATCGAAGCCCTCCTGTTTGAGCCGGCTTCCTGCTATTCCCCGGCCAGAGAGCCCGAAACCCGTGCCCTGGAACAGATCGGCCGCGCCGTGTTCGCCAGCCCCAGCCTATTGGGTGGGCAGGCGGCGCGTGCCGGCTTGAGCTGCGCCAGCTGCCATAGCGGGGGCAGAACCAATCCACATTTCTTCTTCCCTGGCCTTTCCGGTGCGCCAGGCACAGCCGACGTCACCACCTCGCTGCTCAGCGAAAAGCGCGGCGATGGCCAGGCCAATCCCATCCCCATCCCCGATCTGGCCGCAGCCCGATCGGCGTTGAAAATCTCGCGCGAGGATGACGCGGCCCTCCAGGCCTTTATTCGCGGCCTCATCGTGGAAGAGTTCGCGGGGCCAGAGCCCGCACCGCGTGTCCTGCAAGGCCTGGCCGCCTATGTGCGCGCCATCACGCCGCAGGCTTGCCCGGCCCAATCGCGCCAGGCGCTCACGCCCGCCGGGGCGATTGAAACCGTGCTGGACAGCGTGCGCGCCGCCGACGCGGCTTTGGCCGAAAAGGAAAGCGCGGTGGCCATCAGCCTCTTGGCCGCGGCACGGGCCGGGCTCGGCCGCTTGAGCGAGCGTTTTCCCGCAGAAGGCGATGCACATGTGCGCGCACGCCTGAGCGCGGCTTCACAGGCATTGGCCCAGGCCCGCGAACTGGCCCAAAGCGATCCCGCACAAGCCCGCTGGCAGATCACCGTCTTTCTGGCTGGCACCCCGCAATGGGCCGATCCCGTGCTGGCCGCCGCGCCGCATTCGCTCTTCGATGCCGAAACCATTCGCGCCTGGTTCAGCCTCGCGCCCAGCTGAACCGTGCCTGCCCACACTGTCAGGGCGGGCCGGGGCTCGGTGCCGGTGCTGCCGATGCGGAAGGCGCTGGCGCGGTGGGCTCCGCCGGTGCGGGTGCAGGTGCGGGGGTGCGCGATCGGGGCGGCGCAGCCGGCACCAAGGCCAGGCGCCGCGCAACCGCCTCTTCCCCCGCCAAGGCCGACAGGCTGGGGGTGAGCGCGACGGCGTCTTCCGGCCGCAAACGAAAGGCCCAGGCCCCCGTCTGAGCATTGATGGCCTGGGCCCGGGCCAGGGCTTGCGCATCTGCGTCCGGCACGGCGCGGGCGATGGCTTTCAGCCATTCGCCGCCATCCTTGCGATGCAGATCCAGCACCACATCCACCCCGTCACCGGCATGAGCCAAAAGGCGCGAAGCCGGCGCGCCGCCCAAAGACGGCGCGGGGGCCACATCCAGCGGCTGCAATTTGGCGATCACCCGCAGCAAAGCCCGCACCGCTTCGGGCTGGGCGATGACCAACGAGCTGAACGGGCGGCCCATGGCAAAATCCGCGCCCGGCTCCAGACGCTGCAAGGTGAAGGCCGGGCCCGTCGCCGGGGCGATATCCAGGCGCAGGAGATCATCGGTTTGCAAGCCGAAGGGCGCGAGTTCAAGCCAAAAGGTCGCATCGCGCAGCGGCGGCAAATCTCCGCTTGTGGTCCATACCTGAGCATCGCCGCGCTTGCGCGCATAGATCTTGCCCTCCCGATAGCCCAGGATCAGATCCACCAGGAACGCGCCGCGCTCATCTTGCACTTGCACCAATACGCCATCGCCGCCATTGCCCGGATCGCCGACATTCAAGCGCGCATGCTTGGCGGGATCGCGGGTGATCAGCCGAACGAGGCGCAGATCGCTGAAGGCCGCCTCCAAGGCGCTGACCCGCTCCTGGCTGACGGGGTAGCCGCCGCGATCCTGCAAAGTCCAGCCGCGCGGCGAACGCGCCAAAGCAAACACGCTTTGACGCGACGTGATGCTAACAGCGCGCGTTTGCGTTCCCTGCGCGCCGATGCCGGCCGCCGCCGCGATTCCGCCCGGCGGTGGGGCATAGCCGGCATAATGATCGCGCGAGGCGAACACGGCCTCCGCCAAAGCCAAAGCGCTGATCGCCCCGAGCGCGAAGGCCCGCCTGCGTCGCCATTGATCGAGCTGCCGGGCCAAATTATGCCCCCCGCCGCAAATGTCTACGCGCGCGCCGCCCCGCCCAGGCGCTGGCCAAGGCGCAGGCGCACGGCAACAGCACGATATGCCCAAGCACCAGCAGCGTCCACAGGCGCGCCTCCATGGCTGATCTTTCCTTCAGGGCCACGCGCAACGCGCTGCGCAGGCGCAGCACGCTTTCGCGCTGTTCAATCTGGCTGCTTGCTGCATGTTCGGCGCGGGCGAGGGCCGTTTCGGCTTGATCCAAATCGATCCGCAAGGCCTGCACCTTCGGCGATTCCTCAATCAACCCAAAGGCCGCGATGGGGCGCGCCGGCACATCGGGCGCGATCGCATCGGGCTTATCCAGGCGCAGAATGAGGGCGGTCACGGCCCGCTCCAAGCCGGGTTCGTCCTGCGCCGAGATCTGCGCGATCGAAACCGATTCCTCCAAGGTGTTGGCGACGGCCAGGCCCAAATACATCCAGCCCACTTGCGCGCGATCCGGCAAAGGGGAAAGCCCGGCACGCAGGGCTTGATCCTCCATCACGCTGAAGCGGATGGGATCGCGCTCACGCAGCACGATCTGCCCGCCCGAGGCCGCCTCATAGGCCCGCAGCAGCGCCCACACCCGCTCCCCGCGCGCCTGGATATCGGGCCGCTGGGCCAATCCCAAACGCGTGCGATAGAGCGTGAGCTCCAGCGGCTCCTTGAGCGCGGAAACCACCGCGCGTGAGCCGGCCGAAAGATGCCCCGTGCCCGCATGGGTGAGATCGGCCCGGATGGGGGCAAGGATTTCCCGCGTCAGCAGGCTGATGCAGGCGTACAAGATCACGCAGCAAACAGCGCAAAATCCCGCAAAGCTTCTCGGGCCCATGACCTAACCTGCCCTGCGCGCTTCAAGCGCGATGATCGACAACACCCCGCCCGCGATCATCGCCGCGAAGGATTGGAACAGGCCGCCCAGCTCCAACACACCCTGGCGCGCGGCCTCAAAGCCGATCACCGGGGAAAATTGCGCCAATTCCTCAAGCCAAAGCGGCGCGCCGGCCGGCTGATCCGTCACCACAACCAGGCAGATCGTCACGCCAAGCGCCAAAGCAAACGCAAAGGCTTCGTCATGGGCAGTCGCGGAGGCCGCGGCACCCAAGGCAACGAAAGCCCCCAGCAGCAACGCCGCGCTCAATACCGCGGCAATCAGCCCCCCGCCATCCACCCGGCCCAGCCAGGCCGCGCTGATGGCCGGCGCGAACACCAGCAAGGCCGCGCATAGGGCCAAAACCCAGGCGGCCAGGATCTTGGCACAGGCCAAATGCCAGAGCGGGGTCGGCTCGGAAAGCACGCGCATCAAGGAGCCCGCCCGCAATTCGCGCGCCCAGACCCGCGCCCCAAAAGCCGTGCCCAGCCCTGCCAGCAACCAGGGCCAAGCGCGCAGATAGCCCGCCGGATCATGCAACACGCCGCCACCGCCCGGCGGGAAAGCCAGCATGCCAGAAATCAGGCCGAGCAGTGCCATGATCAGATAGGTCAACGGAGATCTGGCGAAACCGGCCAGTTCCCGGGCGAAAACCTGGGGAAAGGCTTTCATCGCTTGTTGGCTCGCAAGGCCATGGCCTCTTGGTAAAGGGGGATCAAGGAGATCTCGGACGACAATCTTTGATCCTCCACGATGCGCCCGCGATACAACACCAGCACCCGGTTACACACCGCTTCGATTTCTTCAAGCCAGCGGCTGGACATGACGATGGCGCGATCGCGCGCCAAATCGGCCAGCACGGCGCGCATGCCTTGGCGCTCTTGGTGATCGAGGCCCTGATCGATTTCATCGAGCAGCAACAGCACCGGCTCGTGCATCAAGGCCACGGCCAGAGCCAGCCTGCGCCTTTGGCCGCGACCCAATTGCGCGATCGGGCGGCTGAAGCCTTCGTCCAATTGCGCGGCCTTGGCCGCCTGCAACACGGCATGGCGCGCCTGCGCACCGCTCAAGCCGCGCATGCGCGCGGCCCGGCGCAGCATGGTTTCGCCGTTGGCATCTTCGGAAAGCGGCGCGCCGTGAGGCACAAAGGCCATGCGCTCTTGGGCCTGGCGGCGCGCGCTGATGGCATCAAAACCGAGCAGGCGGATTTCGCCGAAATCAGGCTCCAGCACACCGGCGAGCAGCTTCAGCAGCGTGGATTTTCCCGAACCGCTGGGCCCGGTAATGCCCACCACCTCCCCGGGTTCCAGCTGGAATTGCGCGTCATCGACGGCGATGGTCCGCCCGAAGCTTCTGCGCAGTCCCGAGACAGAAAGAATCACGCGCGCCCCCTGAGCTTGGGTGTGTCTACGACGTCAACGCATTGCGAGCCAGAGGGGCCCGCCCACAGATTGCAGCATTCGCATGCTTGGCAAAAGCCGCACCTGAGCTGGCCCCAAAAGACCAAAGCCGCCAAGCGAAATCACGCAAATTCTGCGCGGTTTTCGATATAAATTTTGGGGATTGGGTGGCCGATCGATCGGGAGCCGCCAGCGCCCAGGGGGCTGGGGGGCTGATGGAACTGGGCGACCACGACTTGATCCGATCGACCGGCCGAGGACCAATCTGTTCGGGAATGATCGAAAGAGCAAGCCCTTCTTTCCAAGAAGTCTGCATTCCTGTGTTAACAATTCACAAGTTGACATGGGCCGCCAGGCCGGCTTGGCCACGCGCCCACGCGCCCGCACAACAAAAAAGCCCCGGCGTATTCACCGGGGCTTTCTGCAAAAACACGATTATGTCTTAATATTTCAGCGTTTAGTTGCGAGAAGAGAACAGGCGCAGCAGCGTCTGGAAAATGGCGACGAAGGCGATATAGAGGTTCAGCGCCCCCAGATTCGTCATCACCGCCAGGCCGCGCTGATCGCCCTGCATATGGTGATAGCTGTCCTTCAGATTCTGCGTCTGGAAGGCCACCAGCAAGCCGAAAATGCCCAGGCTGGCGATCTGCATGCCGATTTCCAGCGGCCCCGATTTCAGGACAAACAGGTTGAGCAAGGTGATGGCCGCGAGGCCCCAAGTGGCCATGATCAGAAAGCTGCCGATGGCCGAAAGATTCTTCTTGGTGGTATAGCCCCATAGGCTCAAGGCCCCGAAGGCACCCGCCGTGACCACGAAGGCCTTGGCGATCCCGGTGAAGGTCACGTTGAAGGTGCCGCTGAAGGATTGGGCCGAAACATTGTTCAGCGCCACATAGACCCACACGCCGAGACCCGACCCCATCAAGGTCACGACCGACCAATACAGCGCCGCCGAGCCGGCCGGCGAGGGATTGCGCATCAGGAAATTCGAGCCGAGCAGCAAGGCGATCGGCCCGAATTGGACCAGATAGACAATCGGCGTGCCGAGCACGGTCTGCGTCACGGCGGGAACCGAGCCAACGACATAGGCCAACAGCGCCGACCAAACGAGGCCCAGCGCCATCTTGTTGTACACACCGAGCATGAAGCCGCGCAGGCCCACATCCACGCCCACATCGGCGCGGCCCAAGGTGCCCGTGCGCGCCTGGCGCAATGATTCGTTCATCTTTTACCTCCGAAACCGCATGCAGCGGCTTTGTGCGATAATATGACCACACTTGCCCGAAAAAACAAGCAGGCCAAGCGGTTCACCACTCGTGTCCGGCACGTTCATCGTGCGGATTGGGCCATCGCGCGCGATGATGCCCTTCCGCCCCCCCTCGCGCCAGGGAATGAGCCAGGATAAACTCCCGTTCAGAATCATCCTGGATGGGATCGTGGATCAGGAAACGCCCGTGCCGGCCGAGGCGGCCGATACGCTAAGCACGCAGCTTGAAGAGCCGGCAAGGATGCCGGCCGCATCGCTGCGGGCGCGCCTGGCCCAAGCGGCCAAAACCGGTGCGCTGATCGGCCAGCGTGCGATCCGGCTGGCCCGCGCCGCGCCAGCCCAGGCCGAATTGGGCTTGCGCTGGGCGCTATCGGGCCATGAGCCCAGCCTGATCGCCTCGGCCCTGACGCAGCAGGCGGCCCGCACGCCCCCGCCCCGCCCGCGCGATTTGATGGCCACGGGCGCGGGCGCGCTGGGCGCGGCCTTGCTCGCCGTTCTCGGCTTTGTGCTGTATGTGACCTGGGGCATGCCGACGCCCAGCGATGTCTGGTCCGCGGCGCAAAGCCCCAGCTATACCTTTGTGGATCGCAATGGCCGCGTCATCCTGCGGGAGGGGGCGCGCAATGCCCCGCCCGTCAATCTGGCCAGCTTGCCGCCTTACGTGGCCCAGGCCGTGATCGCCATCGAGGATCGGCGCTATTACGAGCATCTGGGCGTGGATTTTGGCGGGCTGGCACGCGCGCTCGGGGCGAATGTCAAAGCGGGCCGGGTGGTGCAAGGCGGCTCCACGCTTACCCAGCAATTGGCCAAGAACCTGTTCTTGAACAATCAGCGCAGCTTCCGGCGCAAGGCGCAGGAAGTCGTGCTGGCCTTGTGGCTGGAACAAAGCTTCAACAAGCGCGAATTGCTGGCGCTTTATCTTTCCCGCGTTTATTTCGGCGCGGGGGCTTTTGGCATCGAGGCCGCGAGCGAGCGCTATTTCGATAAGCCGGCCCGGTCCCTTTCTCTCGGTGAGGCGGCCTTACTGGCCGGCCTGCTCAAAGCGCCCTCGCGCCTCAATCCCATCCGCCAGCCCGGCCCCTCGCAGGAAAGAGCCCGCCTGGTGCTCAATGAAATGGCGGCGCTCAATTATATCACGCCCGATCAGCGCGCCGCGGCCGTTTCGGCCCCGATCGTCATCAGCACCAAAAATCCGAGCGGCAATCTCGGCTATTTCCGGGACTGGATCCAGCCGGTGATCGAGCAGGCCTTGGGCGATCAGCGCGACGATTTCGTGATCCAAACCACCCTCGATCTCGATGCCCAGCGCGAGGGCGAGCGCGTCATCGCCAAAACCATCGCCGAGCAAGGCAGCGATCGCCATGTCTCCCAGGGGGCGCTTTTGGCGCTCGATCGCACCGGCGGGGTGCGCAGCATGGTCGGCGGGCTGGGCTATGAGCTGACGCAGTTCAACCGCGTGACGCAGGCCAGGCGCCAGCCGGGCTCGGCCTTCAAGTTTTTCATCTATCTGACGGCCATGGAAAATGGCTATTCCCCGCGAACGGTGCGCAACGACAGCCCGATCATTATCGGGGATTGGGCTCCGGGCAATTACGAGGATAAATTCCTCGGCCCGGTGAATCTGGGTTATGCGTTCGCGCATTCGCTGAACATGGTGGCTATTCAACTCGCGCTGGAAGTGGGCGGCAAAGCCGTGATCCGCACGGCGCGCCGCCTCGGTGTGCAATCGCCCTTGCACAATTACCGCTCCCTCGCGCTGGGCGCGCAGGAAATGACCCTGATGGAGCTGACCGCCGCCTATGGGGCCATGGCCACCGCAGGCAAGCGCCTGGAGCCGCATGGGATCAGCGAAATCCGCCGCGCCAATGGCCAATCGGTGTGGCGCTGGAGCGGGGATGAAGAACGCGTCATCGAAGATGCGCCTTTGCGCAACATGAATGCCCTGCTCAGCCGGGTGGTGACCTCGGGCACCGGCCGGCGTGCCTTGATCGAAGGACGCGAAGTGGCCGGCAAAACCGGCACCGGCAATTCCTATCGCGATGCCTGGTTCGTGGGCTTCACCTCGGGCATCGTGACGGGCGTTTGGTTCGGCAATGACGATTTCTCGCCGATGGAAAAGGTCACGGGCGGCACCTTGCCGGCGCAGGCCTGGCACGATTTCATGCTGAAAGCGTTGGAAGGAGTGCCCAGTGAGCCGCTTTTGCTGCCCGCGCCCGATGAAGACAGCGAAACCGTGCCGCTGATCGCCCTCGATAGCCTGAGCATTCTGCCCATCGCCGATGCGGAAACCCCGCCCCCGCCCGCGGCCGATACACAGGCCGCACCGGCTGCTGCGGCGCAATTGCCATCCAGCGATGGGTAAAGCGGGTTGACCGGGCATTAACCGAAACAGGCTGCCCTGCGCGGGACATCCTCGGAGCCCGCTTATGCCCTCTTTCCTCAATCTTTTGCTGCACAGCGCCTGCCGCAGCAATCATCACCGCTTGGCGCTACTGGCGCTGGCCCGCCTGGAAGGCGAAACCGGGGCACAATGGCGCGATGTGTTCTTGGCTCATTACGAGGCCTATTTCGCCGGGGCCAAGGCCCCCGATGAGGTGTTCAAGGATTTCAAGAACCATGTCCTGCACGTGCGCGATGGCTTTTGGGGCGGGGCCCCGCAGGCTGCCGCGCAATGGTATGCGCGCACCGTCACGGCCCTGCGCGCCCAGGATTGGCCGGTCGCGGCCTATAATGGCGGGGTGATGAGCCATTATCTCGTCGATCCCATTCACCCCTTCCACACCGCCCAAACCGAGGCAGAAAACATCATCCACCGGGCAGTGGAATGGAGCTTTTCCAAAGACTTCCACACGCTGCATGGCGTGTTGGAGATCGAGCTTGGCGGCTATCCCGATGTGAAGCTGGCCGATGGCGCGGATTGGCTGGGCGATTCGCTGCGAGCCGGGGCGGTTTATGCCAATGGCTTTTACGATGAGATCATCGATCATTACGATTTCGAGCGGGGCCGCAAACGGCCTGCCGAGGGGCTCGATGCCACTCTGCGCAGCATCGCCGCCGGGCTGATCGGCTATGCCAGCCAATTGCTAGCCCGCGTGCTGGAACGCGCCTTCGAAGAGGCGGCGGTCCAGGCCCCGAAGGTCGATCTGGTCATGCCCGCCATCATTGCGCTCACCAAGGCACCGGCGCGGGCCGCGGGATCGGCCATCGACAATTTCGGCGAGGCCCGCAAAATCGGGGCCATGCACAAGGAATATCGCAAAACCGGCAAGGTGCGCGTCACTTTGCCCGCCGATGACCAGGCCGTGCGCGCGCTTTATGCGCAAGAAATCCTCAACACGCCGCTTTCCTCGCTCGATTGCGAATGGCCGCGCGAGATCGGCAAGGCCCATGGCGAACTAAGCGCCAAGCATGAAAGCCTGGCGCATTTTCAACAAAAGTGTAGTCGCGGTTTTGTGTCCGAAAATGCGCAAGATCATTTAGGTATTGCATCGAACCCCGTGAAATCCGGTTTGGATTTCGCGGACGATGTAATAGATGCCACCCCCCTGCCCGCTCCTATCGCAGCGAAAGCATCGCCGCCGGCCCAGCCCGCCACCGCCGCGCCACCGGCCCGCGCGGGCCTCAACACCCAGCGCGATGTCGTGGATGCCCCCAGCATCGGCCCCAAAACCGCCCAGCGTTTCAAGGCCATCGGCGTGCACACCATCGCGGACTTGCTGGCCCTGGATGCCCATGATGCGGCCAAGCGCCTGCATGCCAGCCATATCAATGCCCGCATCGTGCGCGATTGGCAGGATCAGGCCGCCTTGGCCTGCGCTGTGCTGGGGCTGAGCAGCGCAGCCGCGCAATTGCTCATCGGAGCCGATATCCGCACCCGCGCGGATCTGGCCGCCGCCGAGGCCGAAAACCTGGCCGCCCGGATCGCGCAATTTGCCCGCACCGATGAGGGGGGGCGCGCCTTGCGCAACGCCCCACCCCCCGGCATCGAGGCCGTTCGCGCCTGGATCGATCTGGCCGCGGCCACGCAGGATCACAACCAGTCCCAAGCAGCCTAAAAGCCTCATGCCGCAACCTCAAGTTTAACCCTCCCTTAGGCGAAGCGGGATTCGATCGCGCGGACGTGGAGATCTTGCATGAAGCTTTCCCTCAATGCCTCGCTTTTGGGTTCGATTGGCGGGCTCTGCGCCCTGGGCATGGGGCAAGCTTGGCTTGCCTTTGGTTTCGCCAGAGGGCTCGAAAACGCTGCGGGCATGCGTTTGGCCGTGCTGGGCCTGATCGGCATATTGGGCCTGGGAATTGCCTGTGCCTTTCTCCTGCGCCAACGGATTTTTGCACGCCTTGCGGCCCTGGCCAGCGAAGCGGAGGCGCAACAACAGCACCTGAACGCGGCACGCCGTGCCGAGGCCCGCCTGGAAGGCACAAACCTGATGCTGATGTTCACCGATGCCGATTTCACCATCACGGGGCTGAACCCCGCTTTCGCCGAAATGGCACGCCGGCGCGGCCGCGAAATTGGCAAGACCCTGTTCGATTTTTCGCCTGACAGCCTGATCGGCCGCTCGATCGATCGCCTGGCGGCCCAGCCGGGCCAAGTGCAGGCAATGCGCGAAAGCCTCGCCAGGGGCCTGCCTTTTTCTCTCGCACTGGGCGGGCGCGAATTCGAGATCCTGGCTTGGCCCGCGCGCAGCCCTGATGGCGCGTTGTTCGGCCATGTGCTGTATTGGGCCGATCGCACCGAGGCTGAGCGCTTGGAGCAAGCGCTCGTTGGCAGTGCGCAGGCGCTGGCGGCGGGAGATTTTAGCCGGCTCATCGCTTTGGAGGGCAAGGGCCAGCCCCTGCACGCCTTAGCCGAAGTGCTCAATCGCGCCCATGAGCGTATCTCAGCAGGGCTCAGCGAGGCCCACCAAATGCTTGCGACGCTGGCCGGGGCCGATCACCCGGCGGGCCATGAAGGAAATGCGCGCGGGGGCCTCGAAGCGCTGAAAGCGCATATTCAATCGGCTGCGGCCGCGCTCGATGAACGCATCCATTTTCTTGCCGAAGATGCGGGGCAGCTCGCGCGCACGGCGGGGCAGATCCAAACGGGTTCCAGCGAATTCGCCAATTCCATCACCGCGCAAACCGGCCTGATCGAGGAGGCCAAAGCCGCCATGGAGGCATTGACCCGCAGCGTCGAGGAAAATGCCGCACGCACCCGATTGGCGCAGGGCAGCGTTTCCAGCGCCCAGGCCAATGCCGATCAAAGCACCCATGTCGCGCAGCGTGCCACCGAGGCGATGGGCCAGATCGTCGATTCCTCGCGGCGGATTTCAGAAATCATCAGCCTCATCGATGACATCGCCTTTCAAACCAATCTTTTGGCACTCAACGCCTCGGTCGAAGCGGCGCGGGCCGGCGAGGCCGGCAAAGGTTTTGCAGTTGTCGCTTCCGAAGTCCGCCGGCTGGCCCAATCGGCGGCGCAGGCCTCGGCGGAGGTGAAAACCTTGATCCAATCCAGCTCGCAAAATGTGCGCAATGGGGTGGATCTCGTCGATCGATCCGCCCAGAGCCTGCGCCAGATCGAGCAGGACGTGCGCGATCTTTCGGGCCTCGTGCACGCCATCGCCGGGGCCACCCAAGAGCAGGCCGCCGGCCTGCATGATGTGCAAAGCGCGGTGGAGCAAATCGGGGCCAGCACCCAAAGGGCCGCCGCCTTGGCGCAAGAAAATCATGCCAGCGTGACGCAGGCCCGGTCGCAGGCCCAGGGCCTTTCGGCCCGCATGCATGGCCAGCCTGGCCAAGCCCCCCCTGCCGCAAGCGCCGCGATCAAGGCCGCGCCGACCCCGCCCCCCCGGGCCAAGGCCCCGCCAGCTGGCCCGCCCCCAATGCCCCGCGCGGCCAGCCCCGCGCGCGATCTTCAGGTTCGTGTTGGCCGGGCCTTGACCAGTTCGGCCCCCGTGGCCAAGCCGGGGCCGGCCCCAGCCGCGCGCGCCGACGATGATTGGAGTGAATTTTAGCCCGGCTTGCATCCATCCCGGCGCGCGTGCAGGCTGCTGGCACACAAAGCGGGAGCAGCCGGATGTCCTTGGCGGGAAAAACTTTATTCATTACAGGGGCCAGTCGCGGCATCGGCCTGGCTATCGGCCTGCGCGCCGCGCGTGACGGGGCCAATGTGGTGATCGCCGCCAAGACGGCGCAGGCCCACAAGCATTTGCCCGGCACGATCTTCACCGCGGCCGAAGAGATCGAACAGGCCGGCGGCAAGGCCTTGCCCCTGCTCGTGGATGTGCGCGATGAGGCCAGCGTGCACAACGCGGTCGAACAGGCCGTGGCCGCGTTCGGCGGCATCGATATCTGCGTGAACAATGCCTCGGCCATCTCGCTGACGGGCACGGCCGCCACCGACATGAAGCGCTTTGACCTGATGCATCAGGTTAATCTGCGCGGCACGTTTCTCACCTCTAAGGCCTGCCTGCCGCATCTGCAGCGCGCCGCCAATCCGCATATCCTGGCGCTTTCGCCGCCTTTGGATCTCAGCCCGCGCTGGTTTGGCCCGCATGTGGCCTATTCCATGGCCAAATATGGCATGAGCCTGTGCATGCTCGGCATGGCCGAAGAATTGCGCGCCGACGGCATCGCCTGCAACGGCCTGTGGCCACGCACCGGCATCGCCACGGCCGCGATCCAATTCGCGCTGGCCGGCGATGAGGGCATGCGCATGTGCCGCACCCCCGACATCATGGCCGATGCCGCCTATGCCATTTTCAATCGCCCGGCCCGCGGCTGCACGGGCCAATTCTTCATCGATGACATCTTGCTCTATGAAGAGGGCGTGCGCGATTTCGATGTCTATCGCGTCGATCCCAGCCGCCCGCTGATGCCCGATTTCTTCGTGCCGGATTGGGCTTTGCCTCCGCCTGGCGTGAGCATGGAAGCGCAGGCCTAGCCCGCAGCATGCCCGCGCCGAAATCTTCGCGGCCCTTGCCCGGACGCATCGATTCGCTGACATCCCTGCGGTTTTTCGCTGCCGCCTGGGTCTTGATCCTGCATGTCTCCAACATCTACGCGCTGTTCGGGCTCAATGGCGCGATCTTTCTGCGCAATGGGGATTATGGGGTGGATTTGTTTTTCATCCTCAGCGGCTTTATTTTGAGCCATGTCTATATGGGCCAGGCCCAAAGCGGCAAATTCCATTTCGTCTCCTTTTTATTGGCCCGGATCGCGCGCATTTGGCCTGTGCATGCGGTGATAACGGCCTTGTATCTTTGCACTTGGGCCGCATTGAACCTGCTGGGCGCTGGCCAGCATGCCATTCCCATCGGCTTCACGTTGGCCAATCTGCTTCTGGTGCATTCTTGGGGGTTTTATGGGTTGCCAGGTCTCAACGGGCCGTCTTGGTCGGTGAGTGCCGAATTCATGGCCTATGTGCTGTTCCCCATTTTCATCGCCATTTTTCTAAAACTGCGCGGGCGCCCGTTTCGTTTTGCTTTGCTGGCCTGGGGCCTGTTGGGGGCCATCAGCCTGACGACGCGGGCCTTGGGCTGGGGCGATTTGACCGAATTGTGGTTTCACACCACGGCCCTGCGCATTTTGCCGGAATTCCTGTTCGGCTGCGCGGTGTTTGCATGCGTGCAGCAGGTGACCTTGCCTTACGCCGCCGCCCGCCTGGGGGCCTTTGCCTGCACCGCCGTGATCCTCATCCTGTCGATCTTTGTGGCATGGGATTGGCTGGTCGTTGGGTTGTTTGGTGCCTTGATTTTTCTGCTGGCGCAATGCGCCAAGCATGCCCAGCGCGGCGTGATGAGCCATCCTTGGCTGCTGTATCTCGGAGAGGCCAGCTATTCCCTCTATATGGTCCATGATTATGTGCTGGGAAACATGCATGACGCGCGCCTGCGCGCCGGCCTGATCGCCCCTGGCGAACTGATGTCCTTCGATGCCTCGGCCATCGCCACCATCGCCTGCGTGTTCCTGGCCATGGCCATTTCCTATCGCTGGCTGGAGCTTCCGGCCCGGGCCGCCCTGCGCCGGCTCGATCCGCATGTGCGCGCGATCTGCGCCCATCTGCTGCAGAGGACAAAAACCACTTGAGCTTGGCCGCGTTTTCGCTATAGGCGCAGCCTGCGCGTTTGTGCGGAGAGTTCCGGGCGCGGCTCCTGGTCTACGTCGACCTGTGCGACACCGCCGACCACGATTGGCTGGTGGCGGCGATCGCGCGCGGGAGCCGCGTCGTCTACCTCGAGACGCCGACCAACCCCACCCTCAAGGTCATCGACCTCGAGCGCCTCTGCGCCGCGGCGCGGCGCGCCGGCGCGCTCAGCGTGGTCGACAACACCTTCGCCACGCCGATCAATCAGAATCCGCTCGCCCTGGGCGCGGATCTGGTGATCCATAGCGCGACCAAGTTCCTCGGCGGCCACGCCGACGCGCTCGGCGGCGTGCTCTGCGGCGACGCGGAGCTGGTGGCGCGCGTGTACCACTACCGCGAGATCACCGGCGCCAGCCTGGACCCGATGGCGGCGTTCCTGCTCGTGCGCGGGATGAAGACCCTGCACCTCCGCATCCAGCGCCAGAACGAGAGCGCGCTCCGAATCGCGCGCTGGCTGGCCCGACATCCGGCGGTGGCCGCGGTGT
>CAZAGL010000025.1:0-14698 GCA_964484435.1 uncultured Caulobacteraceae bacterium | reverse complement strand
GCCGCGGCCTCCCATTCCGCTGCGAGCGCATCTTCCTCTGGCGTGGCCATGGTTATTGCACCAGCATTTCTTCGATCAGCACCTGATCGGCCTGGGCCGGGGCGATGGCCAGATTGACCCGGCGCAGCAATTCCAGGCGCAGGCGATAGGCCCCGGCCGAGCCGGCGATGTCATCCACGCGCAATTCGCGCAAAAAGCCCTGATATTGATCGAGAACGCGCGGCAGATTGGGCTCGATCGCGGCGATGGCCTCCTCGGAATGGGTTTCCACCGTCAATTTCAGCTTCAGATAAACGGGCCGGCCATCGCCCGTGGTGATGTTCACCAGGAGATCGGGCATTTTGTAATACAATACCCCATCCGCGCCTTCGACGATTTCCGCCGATGCGCCGCCTTCGCCCTCTTTGCCCGGCTTGGCATGGCCGTCTTTGGCCTTCTTATCTTTTTTGTCCTTTTTGGGCTTGTGCTCACCGGCCTTTTCGGGGTTTTCGGCGCTGGCGTGCTGCTCGGCCTTGGGCTTGGACAGCAGGAAGAACGCCGTCGCCCCGCCGCCGCCCAGGATGATCAAGGCCGGCAGCACAATGAACAAGACCAGCGTCTTGCCGGCCATTTTTTTCTTGGCGGGGGCCATGCCCTCGCCTTCCATGCCCTCATTGCCTTCGCCCATGGCCTCTTTGGCGCTATCGGCCTTGGCACCTTTGGCGGCCTTTTCCTTGGATTTTTTCTCTGGCTTGGGTTTGGGCGCTTTGGCCATCGGGAATCTCCAGGCCCCAACCTGGCGCAACGTGGTTAACCCATCGTTAGGGCGGCAAAAACTGCCGGCACGACAAGCGCTTTTTGCCGGGCAAAGCGGGCTAGGATTTCATTAACCACAAGTGCGCCTTGGGGCTTGGCTTGGCCCGCGTCCTGCAATGATACATGCAGCGAGGCAAAATTGGATAACATTTCCTATCTCGGGCTGCGGGCCCAACAGGCGCTGGAACGGCGGATCGCCACCACCGCCAGCAATCTGGCCAATGTCAACACCACCGGCTTCAAGGCCGATGCGTTGCGTTTCCAGGTGGCCATCGTGCCCCCGGCCCGCTCCGGCGATCGCCCCAACGACATCCGCTTTGCGCGCGATGCGGGGCTGGTCCGCGATTTCACGCAAGGCCCCGTGAGCCGCACCGGCGAATCCTTCGATCTGGCCATCGAGGGGGATGGATTTTTCGTGGTCCAGGGGCCAAACGGCCCGGCCTATACCCGCGACGGATCCTTCCAGCTCGATGCCGCCGGCACGCTGGTGACCAGCGACGGGCGGGCCGTTCTGGATTCTGGAGGCGCGCCCATCGTGTTCGATACGCGCGGCGAGGCCCCGCAGATCGATCGCGAAGGGCGCATCCGCGTGGGCGCGGCCAATATCGGGGCGCTGCAATTGGTCTCCTTCGCCAATCAGGCAGGCCTGTCCAAGATCGGCGATAATCTGTTCGAGGCCAAGGGCCAAGCCCCCGCGCCGTTTGAAGGCGTGCTGGTTCAGGGCGCGCTGGAGGAATCGAATGTCGATGCCGTCAGCGCCATCACCGAACTGATCCAGGTCAGCCGCGCCTATGAGGGGGCCGCCCGGATCGTGCAATCCACCGATGATCTTCGCCAGCGCGCTTTGCAGCGCCTTGGCCAAAGCACCTAGTTTCAAGGAGTCCCCATGCGCGCGCTCAATATCGCCGCCACCGGCATGAAAGCCCAGCAGCTGAATGTCGAAGTCATTTCCCACAATGTGGCCAACTTGAACACCACGGGCTTCAAGCGCCAGCGCGCCGAGTTTCAGGATCTGATCTATCAGAATCTGGAGCGGCCCGGGGCCAGCACATCCAGCTCCGGCAATATCACACCGATTGGCATCCAAATCGGGCTCGGGGTCAAAACCTCGGCGATCTCGCGCAGCTCCGAGCAGGGCTCCATCGCCGGCACCGAAAACCCCTATGATGTGGCCATTGCCGGGCGAGGATTTTTCCAAGTCACTTTGCCATCGGGCGATACGGCCTATACGCGCGCCGGCAATTTCTCGCTCGATGCCCAAGGGCGCCTGGTCACATCCGATGGCTTTCTGATCGAGCCGAATATCACCGTGCCCAATGAGGCGATTTCCGTTTCCATCAGCCGGGACGGCACGGTGGAAGCCACGCTAAGCGGCAATCCCCAGCCCCAGCAGCTTGGCCAGTTGGAATTGGCCACCTTCATCAATCCGGCCGGGCTGGAAGCGGTGGGCGATAATCTCTTGCTGGAAACCGCGGCCTCGGGCCAGCCCGTCGTCTCCGCGCCCGGATCGCCCGGCGTCGGCACCCTCCAGCAGAACGCGGTGGAGGCCTCCAATGTCAACGCCGTCGAGGAAATCTCCAATCTGATCGAAGCGCAGCGCGCTTATGAACTGAACGCGCGCATCATCAATGCCGTGGATGAATTGCTGCAGGCCGTGAACCAGATCCGCTAAGCCAAGAAAGCCCTTTTCATGCGCAGATTGCTGCTTGTCGCTTGCCTCGTGATCGCCTGGCCCGCCGCGCCGACGCGGGCGCAGGAGGCCACGCCCATCGCCCCCGCCGCCTCGGCCAAAGCCGGCGCGCTCATCCCCACCGAGCTGCGCGACAAGGCCCGCACGCAAGGGCCGGCTCTGCGGCTGGGCGATGTGTTCCGCATCGAGGGCCCGGCGGCCACCAAGGAGATCGCACCCGCCCCGCCCCCGGGCGAAGCCGGAACCTATGCCACCGCCTTTCTATCCGCCGCGGCGCGCGCCGCGGGCTATGCCTGGATCCCGCAGGCAGGCTTCATCCAGATCGCCATCGAGGGCCCCCGCAAGGATGAGCCGCAAAGGCCGCCCTCGCATTTTGTGCACACCCAGCGCGCCTATGCCGATCCCGCCCCGGCCAGCGCCGCCGACAGCGCCCCCATCATCAAGCGCGGGGATCAGATCACCCTGGTTTATACGCAAGGCCCGTTGCGGCTCAGCACCAAAGCGCGGGCGCTGAGCGGTGCCGCCGTCGGAGAGACATTGCGCGTCATGACCTTGCCCACAGAACAACAACTCGAAGCCAGGGTCACCGGCCCCGGAGAAGCGAGCGTGTCCCAATGAGCCATTCCCTGCAAAAAGCTGGCGCGCTGTTTTTGACCCTCGCCTCCTTGGGGGGATGCGCGGCCTTGTCCGAGATCGATCGCGGCCCGGGCCTGCAATCGGTGCAATCGCCGCAATATCTCACCGGCCAGGAGCCGGTGGTGATGCCCATGCCGGAAGTGGAGCAGCATGTTTATGCGGCCGGCTCGCTGTGGCGGGCCGGGGCGCGCACCTTTTTCGCCGATCAGCGCGCCGCCCGCAAAGGCGATATCTTGACGGTGGAAATCGAAATCGATGATAGCGCCGATGTTTCCAATTCCACCGATCGCTCGCGCCAAAGCGCCACCAATGTTGGCATTCCCAACATTTTGGGCTTTGAAAGCAAATTTGCCTCCGTGCTGCCGGGCGGGGTGGATCCCTCCAATCTTTTGACCACGCAGGGCAGTTCCTCTTCGAACGGCACGGGCACGATCGCCCGGCAAGAGCGCATCCAGCTGACGGTGGCGGCCATCGTCACCCAGGTATTGCCCAATGGCAATCTGGTGGTGGCCGGGCGCCAGCAAGTGCGCGTCAATCAGGAAGTGCGTGATCTGACGGTCACCGGTGTCATCCGGCCCGAAGACATCACCTCGCAAAACACCATCCGCCACACCCAAATGGCCGAGGCGCGCATTTCCTATGGCGGCAAGGGCAATCTTTCGGCGGTGCAGGCCCCGCGCTGGGGGCAAAAGGGCGCCGATGCCATCAGCCCGTTTTGAGGCCCTATTCGTCCCTGTGGACGCGCTCGCGCTTTTCGTGGCGCTCCTGGGCCTCGATGGATAACGTGGCGATCGGGCGGGCCTCCAACCGCGAGAGGGAGATCGGCTCGCCCGTTTCGTCGCAATAGCCGTAAACCCCTTCCTCGATGCGGCGCAGCGCGGCATCGATCTTGGCGATCAGCTTGCGCTGACGATCGCGGGTGCGCAGCTCGATCGAGCGATCGGTCTCGCTGGTGGCACGATCGGCCAGATCGGCCAAAGCTGCGTTTTCTTCTTGCAGATTGGCGATGGTGGCGCGCGATTCTTCGAGGATTTCCGCTTTCCAGGCCAACAATTTGGCGCGAAAATAATCGAGTTGCCGTTCGCTCATGAACGGCTCATTCTCGCTGGGCCGATAGGCCTCTGGCAACACGGCACTCATGGCTGGCACCAATCTCTGCGTTTTTCCGGCGCACCGAAATGGCGCGGAACATACCCGCCAAGACAAAAGCAATCAACATGCCAAACAGCGGGCGGTCTCATCCTGTCCGGCCTCGCAAATCGCGTTCGAGTTTGGCCAATTCCACCGCGGCGCGCTGCTCGATTTGGGCGAGGATTTCATCGAGCCCGGCCTCACCCGTGCGCTCGCGCAGATCTTCGCGCGCTTGGCGCAGGGTGGCCTGCACGCGGCGCGGATCGCCCCCCTGCACCACCAGCAGCGTCAGATCCTCCAGGGCATCCAGCGCCTCATGGCCACGAAGCACCTGGCGCCTGCGCCGTTCGGGATCGATGCTTTCCAATTGCAGGGCCAAGGCCGCGCCCAAGGCCGAAGCCTGGCTGAGCCCGCCGCTGGCCGTGCCGGGCGAAACCCGCTCCGCGCCCAAGGAAAAGCCGCCGCCGGGGCTGGCGCTGGCACCGGCTTTGCCACGCGGCGCGATCGAGGATGAGCGTTCGATCTTCATACCCTTGCCCCATGCAGGCGCCCGCGAAAAACTGCAAGCCTTCTCGCCATTGCGTCACGGCCTGGGCTGCAGGGCGCGGCGGGGGGTGCCGCTGCCATAAACAGGGCGGGGGCGGATGATCTCAACACCCATTCGCCCTGCCAGAGGCTGCGGCGAAGCCGATGCGCTTTGGCATCCCTCCTCGACACCGATCCCGCCGATGCTGCGTTCAGGCGCTGGCCAAGGTGCCAGCGAGGTTGCCCGAAAGGATCGCGCCCTCGATGGTGGCGGGCAGGCCCGTATCGGTCCAATCACCGGCCAGCCACAGATTGGCCAGGGGCGTTTTGGCCCCCGGCCGGCGCGCCACATTGGCCGGGCTTGGGCAAAAGGTCGCGCGCTTTTCGCGAATGATGCGGGCCGCCGCATAGGGCAATTGCGCGGGCAATTGCAAGGCCGCGCGCGTCTCGTCCCAGAGGCGGGGCAGCAGGATGTCTTCTTCCATGTCGGCCAGCGCGCTGGCCGCCGAAATGGTCAAGGAGACATGCAATCCACGCACGGCGATCCATTGCGTGGCCGCGCCGAGAACGCCCATCAGGGGGGCCTGCGGCGGATGGGGGGCTTCGCGCTCCAACCGGAAATGCGCGTTGAGGATCGGCTCTCCATCCTCGGGCGGGGTCAAGAAGGGCAGGAATTCGCCGGCACGCGTGGGCGGCACGGCCAGAATCACGCGATCGCTCGGCCCCAGTTCGATGATCTCCTCGCCCAGATGCAGTGCTGTGGCGCGCCCATCGGCAAGCGCGATGGCCTTCAGACGGGCCCCGAACTGGATTTGTGCACCCAGATTTTCCAGCACCCGCAAAGTGGGCTCGACAAAGGCCTCGCCCAGCGCCTCGCGGGCGATCAGCGGCCGGCAATAGGCCCCGCCGCGCAAAAAGGTGCGGGTCAAAACTGGAAGGAGCAGGCGCGCCTGCGCCACCTCCGGGGTGGCGTTCAAGGCGGCGATGGCCATCGGCTCCCAAAAGCCGCGCCACAAGGGCCCGCGCCGGCGGATGGCCTGTGCCAGCGTCGCGTGGGCGGGGGCCGCAAGCAGCGCGCCGCCCTCGGCGAAATCCCAAAACCGCGCGCCCGGCACGCTGCGGCCCGGCTGCAAGGCCCAAAGCGGCGTGCGGGCCCGCCCCGGGCGCACGCTATAGCGCGCGCCATCGGCGTGATCGTAAAACGGAAACACGGCCTCATCGGGGCCGATCAGCGCCGAGATGCCGGCCCCATTGCGCCGCAACAAGCCGAGCGCGTTGTCATTGCCGCTCATCACAAAGTGATTGCCATTATCGATCAGCAGCGAAAGCCTATCATCCCAAAAGCTGCGGCAGCGCCCCCCGGCCCGCGGGGCCTGCTCATAAAGCCGAACGCGCAGGCCGGCTTCGGCGGCGGTCAAGGCCGCGGCGAGGCCGGCCAGCCCGGCCCCAATCACATGCACCCGCGGCGTTTCGCTCATTGCGCGGGGGCCAGCAAAGCGGCGCGCAAGGCCGCCGCGAGCTTTCGCGGCGCGGAGATTTTCGGCTTGGCCAAGCTGCGGAAGCCATCGCGCTCCATCGCGCGCAGTGTCAGATCGTATACGGCGTGCATCACCAAAGCCGGGCGCACCTTGCCCCAGCCGAGCGCGGGCACTTCCTGCATCGCGGCCTTGAACTGGGCGCGGGCCATGGCCCCGAGCGCGGCGCGGGCGCGCACCAGGCCCTGGCCGAGCAGCAATTGCGCGTTGGGCTCCAGCGGCAAGCGGAATTGTTCCAGCACTTCGCGCGGCAGATAAAGGCGCCCTTCCGCGGCATCTTCGGCCACGTCGCGGGTGATATTGGCAAGTTGCAGGCCCTCGCCCATGGCCAGCGCGAAGCGATCGGATTCGGGGCCGGGTGCTGCGCCAAAAATCGGCATGGACAGCTTGCCCACCGCCCCGGCCACGCGCCGGCAATAGCCCTTCAGGCGCTCCAAGCTGGGGGCGAGGATCGGCCCCTCGGCATCCCATTCCATGCCCTCGATGAGCAGCAGGAATTCTTCCTTTTGCAGGCCATAGCGGGCCAAGGGATCGAGCAGCGCGATGGTGGTGGGCCGATCGGGCCGGCCCTGGAACAAGGCCTCGATGGCCTCGCGCCATTGCGCCAATTGCTGGCGTTTTTGCGCCAGCGGGGCCGGCTCATCGGCCACATCGTCGATTTCTCGGCAGAAGGCATAGACGGCGTGCATGGCCTCGCGGCGCGGGCGCGACAGCATGCGCATGCCCAGCCCAAAGGACGTGCCGGATTTGCGCACCACGGCTTCGACATGGGCTTGCGCCTCGGCACGGCTGGGTGGGGCCATGGTCAGGCTCATTTTGGGCCAGGCGCGCGTTCGAACATCGCGACTTTCCAGCCAGCCAAGGCCGCGGCGGCGAAATCCAGCTTGGACAGGGCCACGCGCCTTGCCAGCATATCCTGCGCGCGCAGCAGCGCGCACAACCGCCCAGCCAGCGCAACGATCATATGCGCCTCCCAGGCGAACCGGCGATCCACCATGGCGCGCGCCAAAGGCTGGGCCGCCACCACCCAGGCCTCGCAGCGCGCCAGCATGCGATCGATCACGGTGCGCAGCGGGGCCGTGAGGGCATCGCGCCGCAAATCCTCGATGCGCGCGCCATGCAAGTGCAACCAATCCTGTGGGAGATAAACGCGATCGAGTTCTTTCAAATCCTTGGCGCAATCCTGGATATGATTGAGCACCTGCAAAGCCGAGCACAGCGCATCGGAGGCCTCATAAAGCGCCGGGCTTTCGCCGTGCAGATCGATGAGGAAGCGGCCAACCGGATTAGCCGAAAGCGCGCAATAGGCTTCGAGTTCCTCGAAGCTGGCATAGCGCGATTTCTGGCTATCCTGACGAAAAGCCCGCAAAAGATCGAGGCCGCGATCCAAAGGAATGGCGCGCGCGATCAGGCTTTCGCGCAGCCTGTGGGCCTTGGCATAGCCCGGGCCAAAGCCGGGCTCCCCGCGCAGCGCACTGGCGAAGGCATCCAGCCGGGCGATCTTGTCTTGCGCGCTTAGCGCCCCATCATCGGCGATATCATCGCCGGCCCGGGCAAACGCATAATAGGCGGCCACATGCGGGCGCAAAGCGGGCTTGAGCAAAAACGAGCCGACGGGAAAGTTTTCATCCCCAGCACCTTTGCCGGAGGCGGCTTCCGGTGCCAGCGGCGCGGCACCGTGCCGTTCTTCGAGCTGCACCATGAAATCCTCGCTGGTCGATCGCTTGGTCGGCGGGCAGCGTCATTCTCTGCGCACGCCTGGACTGAAATCGCCAGCTTGCGGTGTGCCAACCTCACGCACCGCGGTCAAGCGTGCCATTGGCGTGGATGCAAATTGGCGTGTCATGCCGTATCCGGTTCAAGCTCGGTTCGTCGGCTCGCGTGCAAGACCTTGTCGATCAGGTCGTACTCCAGCGAAAGGGCGACGCTTCCAGTTTTTCCGCTGATCGAGGCATGTTGATCGATCCAGGGCCGGAGCATATTGGGCAGGCCGATATCGATCAGGGCTTGCTTGATGAGCGCGCGCTGGGCTCGCGGCACGGTGTACACCCAGATCTCCCAACGTGGTTCGAAGACGCCGCGGGCTGCCGCATCGGCGCCGTCATGATGTGTGCGGGCGCGCTTGCGGTAGCTGGCCGACAGGACAAGAATCTTGTCCTTGTCCGGATGCAGGTGGGTTGGCCCGGCCACGAACGAGCAGGTCCATGCCAGGAAATGGGGTGTGCCATCGAGGGCCCGGGACAAGACTTCCGCGCCGATCGGATAGCTGAGCAATTGGCTGTGCTTCATCCGCATCAGCGTGGGGATCGAGCGGGCGCGCTGGCCTTCGGTGCTCATGGCGCGCTTCCTTTCCATGATGTGCTTGAACCCCGGTGACATGGGCGCGTTTACAACAAGCTTCTTGTACCGATATATGCCGATAGGCGGAGGGGAAGGCCAGCCCCAACGGGGCCTCCAGAGGCGATGAGCTGACCGCGCCCAGGGCCATGGGCACCATGCGCGAAAGCGGCGACGCGCATCTTGCCTCCGCCGCACCGAGTGGGACTCGCAGCCTGATGAATGCGCCAGAGGGTGGCTCTTGTTCAGGCGAACGGAGCCGCTTATGCAAGCACGATCTGGCCACGGCCTGACAGGGAAAGATGAAATGGCCGATCTCATCAATCTGCGCCAAGCCCGCAAGGCCAAGGCGCGCCAAGAAGCACAGGACAAGGCAGCGCAAGCGCGCCAACGCTCCGGGCAGAGCAAAAGCCAAAAGGCGCGCCAAAACGCCTTGCAGACCCAGGCGCAATCCCTTCTCAACGCCCATAAACGCGAGCCAAAACCATGAGCCAAGCCCTGTTCCAGCCCTTTCAATTGAAATCCCTGCATTTGGCCAATCGCGTGGTGATGGCCCCCATGACGCGCTCGCGCAGCCCCGGCGGCATTCCCGGGCCGGACGTCGCGGCCTATTATGCGCGCCGCGCGGGTGCCGGTGTTGGCCTGATCATCACCGAGGGCACCAGCATCGATCGCCCTGGTGCGTCTTTTGATGCCAATGTGCCCAATTTTCATGCGCCCGAGAGCCTGGCCGGCTGGGCCAAGGTGGTGGAGGCGGTGCATGCCCAAGGCGGAAAGATCGCCCCCCAGCTTTGGCATGTGGGCATGATGCGCAAGCCGGGCACGGGGCCCAATCCCGATGCCGAAAGCGATGGGCCCTCGGGGCTTTCCGCGTCGGGCAAGCTGGTGGGCAAGCCGATGGCCGATGCCGATATCGCCGATACGATCGAGGCCTTCGCCGCGGCCGCCTTGGCCGCACAGAATATCGGCTTTGATGGCGTGGAATTCCACGGCGCGCATGGCTATCTGCTGGATCAATTCTTCTGGGATCGCTCCAATCAGCGCAGCGATCGCTTTGGCGGCGAATTGTCGCAACGGGCCACCTTCGTGGCCGAGATCGTCAAGGCGGCACGGGCGCGGGTGCGGCCCGATTTCCCGCTCATCTTGCGCTATTCGCAATGGAAGCAGCAGGATTATTCGGCGCGCCTGGCGCAAACCCCGCAGGAATTGGCTGCCTTCTTGGAGCCGTTGGTGGCCGCCGGGATCGATTGCTTTCATTGCTCGCAGCGGCGCTATTGGGAGCCGGAATTTGACGATTCCCAGCTCAATTTGGCCGGCTGGACCAAGCGCCTGACCGGCCTGCCCAGCATCAGTGTGGGCTCTGTGGGCCTCAAGGGCGCGGATTTCATCCATGCCTTCCGGGGCGAAAGCTCCGAGGTGGGGGATTTGATCGATCTGGAAGCCCGCCTTGAGGCCGGCGAATTCGATCTCGTCGCCGTGGGCCGCGCGCTGATCAGTGATCCCGAATGGGCCGCCAAGGTGCGCGATGGGCGCACGGCCGAATTGGTGCCATTCGCGGCTGCTGCGCTTGGGGAATATGTGTAAGCTGCGAGCAGCTCGGAGGGATTCGATGCACGCCCATCTCGATTTTTTGGTCGATGCGCCGGCAAATCACGCCGATCCCGCCTATCTCGATCTGCTCAAAGAGGTGCTGGCCCATGGCGTGGATCGCCCCGATCGCACCGGAACGGGTGCCAAAAGCGTGTTCGGGCGCCAGATGCGCTTTGATTTGGCGCAGGGCTTTCCACTGCTGACCACCAAAAAGCTACACATGAAATCCATCTTGTTGGAATTGCTGTGGTTTTTACGCGGCGATACCAATGTGCGCTGGCTGCAGGAGCAGGGCGTCAGCATTTGGGATGAATGGGCCGATGCCGAAGGCGAGCTTGGCCCGGTCTATGGCAAGCAATGGCGCAGCTGGGCCGCGCCCGATGGCCGGGTGATCGATCAGATCGCGCAGGTTATGGCGGGGCTGAAGGCCAATCCCTATTCGCGCCGGCATGTGGTTTCGGCCTGGAATCCGGCGGATGTGGAGGCCATGGCCCTGCCGCCCTGCCATTGCTTGTTCCAGTTTTTCGTGGCCCCGAATGCGCAAGGCAGGCAGCGGCTTTCCTTGCAGCTCTATCAGCGCTCTGCCGATATCTTTCTGGGCGTGCCCTTCAATATCGCCAGCTATGCTTTGCTTCTGCTCATGGTGGCGCATGTGCTGGATATGGAGGCCGGCGAATTCGTGCACACTTTGGGCGATGCCCATCTCTACGCCAATCATGAAGCGCAGGCTAAGCAGCAATTGACACGAAGCCCGCGCCCCTTGCCGCGCATGGAATTGAACCCGAATGTGCGCGATCTCTTTGCCTTCACCGCGCAAGACTTCACGCTGAGCGGCTATGAGCCTCACCCCCATATCAAGGCTCAGGTCGCGGTTTGAGGCGCCGCGCGGCCCGCGCGCGCCCTCAGGCCCGCTTGGTCAGCAGCTCCTCGAAGCTGGCCCACACCCCATCGGTGCCGTGCCAATCGCCTTTGGTGGCGGCCTTCGAATATTCCGTGGCGCGCGCCTCGAAGAAATTGGCGTGCTCGACGCCATTGAGGATCGATGTCAGCCAGGGCAGCGGGTGCTCGGTGACGCCATACAGCTTGGGCAAATGCAATTGGCCGAGGCGCCAATCGGCGATGTAGCGGATATAGGTTTTGATGTCCTGCGGCGTCATGCCCTGAACCGGGCCCAGTTCGAAGGCCAGATCGATGAAGCGATCTTCGAGGCCAACCACGGTGCGGCAGCATTCCACGATGTCATCGGCCACGGCCTTGGTCACGGCCCCCGTTTCGCGCGCGAAGGTGTGATAGAGCTTGATAATGCCCTCGCAATGCAGGCTTTCGTCCCGCACGCTCCAGGAGACGATCTGGCCCATGCCCTTCATCTTGTTGAAGCGCGGAAAGTTCATCAGCATGGCGAAGCTGGCGAACAGCTGCAACCCTTCGGTGAAGGCCCCGAACATGGCCAGGGTGCGGGCGATATCGCCCTCGTTTTCAATGCCGAATTGGCCCATATAATCATGCTTGGCGCGCATGGCCTCGTAATCGAGGAAGGCGGCGAATTCCGATTCCGGCATGCCGATGGTTTCGAGTAGCAAGGCATAGGCGGCGATATGCACCGTCTCGATATTGGCGAAGGAGGCCAGCATCATCTTGATCTCGGTGGGTTTGAACACCCGCCCATAGCGCTCCATGTAATTATCGTTCACCTCAATATCGGATTGGGTGAAAAAGCGGAAAATCTGCATCAGCAGATTGCGTTCTTGCGGGGAGAGCTTGTTTGCCCAATCCTTGCAATCTTCGCCCAGGGGCACTTCCTCGGGCAGCCAATGGATTTGCTGCTGGCGGCGCCAGAAATCATAGGCCCACGGGTATCGGAAGGGCTTATAGGCCTTGGAAGGGATGAGCAGGCCGGCGATGTTGGGCTGTTCGATCTGGGCCAATTGGGCTCTCCTTCTACATGTTGTGGCGCGCTTGGCGCGGATAACACAACATATATGAAATGCGCGCGGTTAACGAAGGCTAACCATCCTGGTGGGAGATCAGCTTAAGCTTGGCCGCACCGAGTCGGCTACAGGCGATTTTGAGGGATCAGGAGGAAATCCGCCGAGCGGCGAAGCTCAGCGCTTGTAGGACAGCGTCAGCCCGGCGAAATGCTGCTGGAGCGAATCCTGCCCGGCGATATTCACCTCTTTGCGCACGTAAGAAAGCGAGGCCTGCACGCCGCGATGCTCCACCGCGAAGCCGGCCTGGATGCGGCCAACGCGCACCTTGTCCTGCAGCCGGATCGAGCCGCCGGGCGTGGAAATGGCCGAAACCCCCGGCGTATAGGTGATGGCTTGCCCGCCGCCGCCGGCGAACAAAAACCAGCTGGGCTTATCGCCCGGCTGATATTCCCCGATGATCTGGCGCAGGCGCTGGCCCAGGCGCACCTCGGCACCCGTTTCTTCCACGCGGCCATGGCCCGCATCATAAAACTGAGCGGAAGGATTGATGGAAAAGCCGATCTGGCCGACATGCAGGCCTTCGGGCGCTTCAATGGTGAAGGCTTGGCCGCTGGCCGATCCGCTGAGATTATAGCTTTCGGCCTCACGATCGCGCGACAGCTCGAACGCATTGGTGGTGCGGTAATAATCGGGGCTGGTGGCCCAGGTGACGGCCGGATTGGAGGGATTGGGCCCGAGTGCGCTGGTGAGGCTGCTTCCGGCCGGCTGCGCCATCACCAGGCAGGCCCCGGCCAGCCAAGCCACGGAGATGAGAAGGGTTGATCGCAACATGCACCGTCTCCCTAACCCGAGAGGTTGCGCCCCAACCGGTAAACAATCTGTTGCAAAACCTTTGCCAAGTCGAACGTCTGGGCAGGAATTTTCGTGTTTTGGTTGTGAGTTTCTGCGGGTTCAGAGCCGGCGTGTCATGATCACCACATCGAGATTGCGCCCGAATTTGCGGGCGGCACCCGGCAGGGTGGCGCAATGGCCAAAACCGCCTTGGCGCAGTAGGGCGTCGGCGGGGCTGGGCTCGCTGGTTCCTGGCGGCTTGCCAAAGCAGGCAAACACATTGTGTGGCCCCAGCAGCCGGAGATCATCCAGCAATTGGCTTAGCAATTGCCCGCCCAAGCCATGGCGGTGCAAAGCCGGTGTCACGGCGAGGAACAGTTCGATGGCCGCGCCGCCAAGCTGTGATGCGCCGAGCAAAGGCGCGTCGGCATAGGCAAAGCCGATCACCCGGGAGGGGTTGTCCTCGGTGCAGGCCACCAGAAAGGGCAATTCCCGGGTGACGATCCGGACCCACCGTTCCTGCCAGATGGCCAAAGTCAGCGGGCGCTCTTCCAGAATGGCAAAGCCGCTTTGGGCATGGAAAGCGGCCAGCAGCCAGACCATTTCCAGGTCTTGCTCGAAGCAGGGGCGGATGAAGGCATTGGCGCGCATGAGAATCAGGAATGGCTACAAAAACGGGGCCCATCCTTATCGCGCCATGCCGGCCGATCAATCCTACCAGCCGATTGGCTCAGGATTCCAACACGGCCGCGCGTGGTGGCACGACACAAGAATTGGGGCGGCGGCGCCCGTGCCGCCGGCTTTCCTTGAAGCGATATCGTAAGACGAAGCGCGCGTTGAGGTTTAAAATAATCGCCGCGCATTACGATGATGGCGCCGGGGGTGGCGGCGCTCGGGGCGGGGTCAGCGCTCAGGCTGCCTCGATCTCAGCCGGGACAAGCAGCCCTGCGGCCTGCATTTCCTGAAACAGCGCGATGGCGTCAAGATCGAAACCATGAGGCCAAACTGGCACACCGTTCTGGACAAAGACACGGGCGAAAAACCGGGGATCAGCCATGGGGCCGATCATGGCACCGCCAGAGGCGATCACATCGCTAAGGTCGCGCACGCCCCCCAAGCCGTTGGAGAACACCAGGCGCAAGCAATAGCCGCCCACCGCCTGCGCCTGCAACACTTTCACAATTTCCATCATGTGTCCGCTCCGGGGACTTGCTCCAATGGCTCAAGCATTCTCGCCCGCTCCCAATTTACGAGGAGCGCCGTGCGCTGTTCCTCAATCCAGTCGCGGATCAAGCGAAGCGCGCCGCGCGGCAAGCCTCCCGCGATAATCGCACCGGTTTCGATGGCGATCAACGCTTCGGCACCGCCTTAGAACACATGCACATGCGGCGGGGGGTGATCGCGCCAATACATTTGCACGGTGACGCCAAAAAACATGGAGATCGTCGGCATGGGACACAGCGCCAAAAGAACACCCTTCCGTTTACAGTATAACGGATTCCGCATTGTTCTAAAAGCTGGAAATCCAAAAAATCCCGCCAAAGGGGTTTCTCCCCTTTATGCATTCAAACCGCGCTCACGACGCCGAAAAAAATCGACTCGCCTTCGGCGAGACGAAAGGTAGCCACGCCCCCTGACCCCCAGGCAGATCCGACGCGCTGATTCGCGCGATGAAGGCATCGCTCAAGCCGCCGCCGTAG
>CAZAGL010000024.1:0-14941 GCA_964484435.1 uncultured Caulobacteraceae bacterium | reverse complement strand
CCCTTCGCGCAGCGCAGATCTGAGCTTTGCCAGCTGCGCCCCGCAGGCCATCGGCCCGGTGGCTGGCGCGCTGCATGTCGATACATCGGGTTCGGGCGATGTCATCGCCCAGACGGCCGGTGAGGCCAGCGTGGATTCGGCCGGCTCCAGCGATATCGTGCTCGGCGATGTCGCGGGCCCCTTGGCGGCGCAATTATCGGGCTCGGGCTCGGTGCGGGCGGGCAATGTGACCGGCAAAGCCGATCTCGATTTGGCCGGTTCGGGCACGATCGAAGTTGGCGTGATCGGCGGGCCTTTGTCCGCGGATCTGGCCGGCTCGGGCGATTTGATCGCGGCCTCTGCCTCTGGTGATCTGGATTTCAGCCTGGCCGGATCGGGAGATTTGACCGTGCGCGGCGGCATTGCCGGCCGGATCGAGGCCAATGTGGCCGGCTCTGGCGATATCGTGTTCGAGGGCGAGGCGGCCAGCATCGAGGCCAATATTGTCGGCTCGGGCGATGTGCGGGTGAAAAAGGTGACTGGCAAGGTCGAACAGAGCGCCATCGGCTCGGGCAAGGTGATTATCGGCTGAGGGGCGGGGCTGCGCGGCCGCTGCGCGTCGTGTAGAGCTACGAAAGGACAACGGCCGCCCCCGACGCAATTTCGATCGCTTCATATCTTGCTCAAAGGAACGAAAACAGGCGTTAGCGAGCAAGTTCCATTCGGAAGCGGTCAAATTGCACGGCACCGATCATGACGGTTTGTCTCTCGACTATTGCAAAGCCCATGGCGGTGAATGCCGGCTCGGCCATAATGCTAGCATGGACCCAGAGCCTTGAATCTCCGCGCAAGCGGCTTTGCGTGTCAATCTCGGCAAAGAGCTTGCGAAATAATCCCTGTCCTTGGGCGTGCGGGCGGATGTAGGCAAAGTCGATGTAGCCAAAGTTGGCCAAGCTCATGAAGCCGACGACGCCCTCGTCGTTTTCACCAACGACAATGATTTGTTCGTCGAGCCGCGCTGACCACTCGCTACCAGACCGGCGCTCCGGCACCCATGCGCGACGTTGGTCGTCACTATAAGCGCTTCGACCATTTCGGACGGCATCAAACATCACGTCTGCAAGTTCAGGGTAATCCGTTTTGTTCGCGCAGCGAAGGTTGTAACTTTCTGCGCGCTCCATCACCCTGTTCCTTCCTGCTCCCGTAAATTTCCGGCAGCACTTTCAATGCGATTACTTCCGGATCGGACCGTCAGCGCCCCATAATTAAGGTGCTGCTTGCTGCTTCTCCACCTTGGTCAGCCCATCTTGACAATGTAAGGAATTTGCATTACCCCCTTTCCCTGAAAGGACGCGCTATGGGTATCGCACTCGAAGAGATTAGCACAATCACCGCCAAGGGTCAGACGACGATTCCCAAATCGGTGCGTCAGGCCTTGGGCGTCGATTATGGCGGCCGGATTGCCTTCCGCGTCGACGAAAATGGCGTCACCGTCGCCCGCGCTGAAGGCGGCGAAGACCCGGCGATCGAGGCGTTTCTTCTCTTTCTCGCCGACGACATCAAGCGCCGTCCTGAAGCGATAAAGGCGCTCGCGCCTGAACTGATCGCGCGGATCACGGCGCTGACGATCGGCATCGACGCTGCTCTAGACGCTGCGATCGATGGCGACGTCACACTCTGACCGCCTGATTGCCGCAAACATGACCATCGTCAATGGCTGGACGCTCTATGCGCATCCGCTTTTTCTTGCCCAGCTGGAACGGCTGACAATTGCTGTCGAACGCACTCAGATCAGAGACCCAAAGAGGTATGCCTCGACTGCAGACGCCAAGCTGTTGGCGGCGATCCGCAAATTGATGCTGGAGTCGATCCCGATTGATCCCGCCCGCCCTGAATTTCGCCAAGGCGGCACTTTGGGACGATCGCGCAAGCACTGGTTCCGTGCCAAATTCGGGGCAGGGCGGTTTCGCCTGTTTTTCCGATACTCATCGACCGCCAAGATCATCATCTATGCCTGGGTTAATGATAGCGAATCCTTGCGGACCTATGGCTCCAAGTCCGATGCCTATGCTGTGTTCAAGGGCATGCTCGACGAGGGTAACCCGCCTGAACAATGGGATGGGCTGTTGAAGGCGAGTGCGACGATTTTGCAGGCGTGAAGCGCGCCACATTTCGGCACGAAGCCATAGTTTCACTCGGGCAGATAGGTGCCCAGCTGCTTGCGCTCCATGCCATAGCCCCAGCCGCAGCCATGGTCACTCGTTAACTGGGCCGCACCCGCCTCACTCATTTGGTGCGGCCCAAAGGCGAGCAAGCGCAAGATCGCGCCGGGCCGCAAATGGGCGCTGGCCCAGCTCAGTGGCGAATCGCCATGCGCATCGCGCGCGGCCTTGTCTGCCCCGTGATCGAGCAACAGCTGGATGATTTCGGCATCCCCATAGGCGGCGGCGCGGTGCAAAGCGGTTTCGCCCTTGGTGCGCACGTCGCGCATGAAGGCCTCGGTGGGCTGACGCGCGATGGTGGTGCTGTTGGGGTTCGCGCCCGCTTCCAACAGACGCCGCACCACGAACAGATAGGCGGGCCGGCCGGCCTTGCACAAGGCGCTGTGCAGGGCCGTTTCGCCCGTGATCGGATCCGCGTAACGCGGATTGGCACCGCGCAGCAGCAGGAAATCGACGAGCTTCCAATGCCCGAAAAAGGCAGCGTGGCCCAGCTCCCGATCGAGATCGAGGCCCGCCAGATCGCCGCCCGCGGCCAGCACCGCCTTGAGGGCCGTGAGATCGTTGTAATAAACGAACCATTGCAGCGGCGTGACATCACCCTGGCGCAACAGATTGCGCCAATCTGCCAGCGCCAGCAGATCAAACACCAAATCCGTGCGGCCCTTGCTGATGCGATCGAGGAGATCGGAAGCCAGCGCCATGGGGGTTATTTCGTGGCCGAAGGCGGAAACTTGCCTTGATCGACATCGGCAAGAAAGCCCAGAACGCCCGCGAAAAAGCGCTGCTGGTCATCATAGAGGGCCAGATGGCTGCCCATGGGCAATTCCAGCGCCCGGGCATTGGGGATTTCCTTGGCCATCCAGCGCATATGCTCGGGATCCATGGTGTCGAAGCGCGCCACGGTGACCAAAGTCGGCACCGTGATGCGGTGGATATCCTTGGTGCGATCCCATTTCTCCAGCGTGCCGGAAATGCCGAACTCGCTGGGCCCCTGCATCTGCACGTAAATCTTTTTGTTGAGATGGGCGAAGGAGCGGATCACCGGCTCGGGCCATTGATCGAGCGGGCGGCGCAAGACATGGTCCACGTAATAATTGGCGAAGACCAATTCCTCGAAGCGCGGCTCATTGGCGCGGCCCGCGGCTTCAAGCGCGCGGATCTCCGCTAGCGCCTTCGGGTCAACGCCCTTGGCCAGCACGTCTTGGGCGTATCGGCCATAAGCGGGGGCGCTGGCCATCATGTTGCAGATCAGCAGGCCCTTGAGGTTTTGCTGGTATTTCAGGGCGTATTCCATGGCCAAAATGCCGCCCCAGGAATTGCCCATCAGGAAAAAATTGCTGCGATCGAGGCCCAAGGCGAGCCGCACCTGCTCAACCTCATCGACAAAGCGCGGGATGGTCCAGAGCCGATCGTCATCGGGCTGATCGCTGTAATGGCTGCCCAATTGATCATAATAATAATATTCGATGGCCTGGCCGGGAAAGAAACTATCCACTGCCTCGAAATATTCGTGGGTGCCGCCGGGCCCGCCATGCAGCAACAGCACTTTGATGCGCGGATTGTTGCCGACTTTCTTGGTCCACACCCGGTATGTGCCATACGGCGTGGTGATGGGGATCATCCGCGCGCCGCCCGATTGAATCTCTTGAGCGGGATTGGGCGAAAAATAGCTGGCCGGCGGCTGGGCGTTGGCGGGGCATCCCCCGAACAGCATCAGCACAACGGCACCGATCATGGCTCGAAGCATGAGAATCTCCCTGGAAACAGCGCGCCGGCTACCAGATGCGCACGCGCTGCTCGGGTGGCAGATAGAGGGCATCACCGGGCTGGATGTTGAAAGCCTCGTACCAGGCATCGACATTGCGCACCACGCCATTGACCCGGTATTTGTGCGGGCTGTGCGGGCCCTGGACCAATTGGCGGCGCTGGGCCTCTTGTGTCTGCTTGAAGCGGCGCGCCTGGGCCCGGCCAAGAAATACCCGCTGGATGCCGGTGAAGCCGTCCAGCACAGGGGCCGTGCGCCCGCCAAGCGCGCGCCGATAGGCCTCAACAGCCAGGATCATGCCCACCAGATCGCCGAGATTTTCGCCCAGTGTCAGCCGGCCATTGATCCGCACACCCGGCAGAGGCTCAAACTGGCTGTATTGATCGGCGAGGGCGGCACCCTGCGCCTCGAAGCGGGCGCGATCTTCGGGTGTCCACCAGGAGCGCAACTCCCCAGCCGCGTCATATTTGGAGCCCTGATCGTCAAAACCGTGGCCAATCTCGTGGCCGATAATGGAGCCGATCGCCCCATAATTCACCGCTGCATCCGCGAAGGCATCGAACAGCGGCGGCTGCATATAGCCGGCCGGGATGAACGCCTCATTGCGGTTCGGGCTATAGAAAGCGTTGATCGTCTGCGGGCCGGTAATCCACTCGCGCTTATCGACGGGCTTGGCCAGCCGCATGCGGCTTTCTTCCTGGGCGAAGGCCCGCAGCCGCACGATATTGGCCAGCAGGGCGTCTGGTGCGATCGTCAATGCACTGAAATCCCGCCAGATTTCCGGGTAGCCGATCTTGGCATTGATGGCGCTCAGCTTGGCGAGCGCGGCCTGCTTGGTTTGCGGGGCCATCCAGGAAAGCTGCGCGATGCGCGTGCCCAGGGCCAGACGGATGTTCTCGAACATTTCCGTCATTTGCGCCTTGGCTTCGGGCGGCAAGAACCGCTCGACATAGATTTTGCCCATGGCCTGATCGAGCGAGCCATTCAGCAGATCAATGCCGCGATTTTGCCTTGGCCGCTGCTGTTGCTGCCCGCCGAGGGTTTGACCAAACATGGCGAACACTTCGTCATCGAAGCGGGCCGACAAGAACTGCGCATTGCCCCGCAGGGCATGATAGCGCAGATAGCTGCGCCAGATCGTGACGGGGGTGGCGGCAAACAGCGCGGCCAATCCGGGGAAGGCATCTTTTTCGCGCAGCACCAGCCGATCGACCGCGCCCAGCCCGGCATCGGCGATGAAGTCCTGCCAGGGAAATCCGGGGGCGAACACCGCCAATTCGGCTGGGCTGATCGGATTATAGGTTTGTTCGCTCTGGCGGCGACGCTCGGCTGGCCAATGCAATTCGGCGATTTTCGTTTCCAGGGCCACAATCGTTCGCGCCTGATTTTCGGCGTCGGGCAGGCCGGCCAGCGCAAGAAGCCGTCCGATATGGGCAAGATAGGCAGCCTTGGCCTCGGCCAACCGCTCTGTGGTGGATAGATAATAATCCCGATTGGGCAGGCCGAGCCCCCCATGACTGAGCGTAACGCAATAGGCCTGCGGGTTTTTCGCGTCGATGCTCACGCCGGCGCCAAACGGCCCGGGCAGCGCCGCCTCAGCCTGCGCCATCAGCCTGGCGATATCGCCATGGCTTGCGGCGGCATCGATGGCCGCGAGCTGGCCGGCGATGGGCGCAAGGCCGAGCGCCTCGATCCGCTCCACATCCATGAAACTGAGATAGAGATCGCGCAGCTTCTGGCCTTCGCTTCCGGGCGCTTGTGGCATGGTTTGAAGCTCGGCGACGATGGCCGAAAAGCGCGCGTCGTTGCGATCGGCCATCTCGACGGAGAAGCCGGTGCCCGTGCGATCGGCGGCGATGCGGGTGGTCGCTTCCCAGCCACCATTGGCGAAGGCGAAAAAATCGTCCCCAGGCGCAATCGCCCGATCGAGCGCCGCAAGGGGATAGCCCCAGGGTGGAATCGTCGGCAGGCGCGCCGATGCCGTTTGCGCTAGGCCCAAAGCCTGAGACTCAAGCGCGGGCGAGCGCGCGGTCGCGCAGGCGGCGAGGCCGGAGGTGGCGGCGAGAAGGCAGGCGCGGCGGCTAAGCAATGGAGGCCTCGATCCTGAAAAGTGGAAGCAGCCGATAGCCTGCTTAACTCAGCGCATCTTGTCGACCTGGCTGTATTCCAGTTCAACAGGGGTGGAGCGCCCGAAGATCGAAACCGAAACCTTGAGGCGGCCGCGTTCTTCATCGATCTCCTCGACCGAGCCCTCGAAGGCCTGGAAGGGCCCGTCATTGACGCGCACTCGCTCTCCGATATCGTAAACGATCATGCGCCGGGGTTTTGCCGAGGCGGCCTGTTCGACTTCGCCCAGAATGCGCTGGACTTCCTTTTCCGAAACGGGCTGCGGCTTGTTTTGCGCCCCCAAAAAACCGGTGACTTTGGGAGTGTTCTTGACCAGGTGATAGGCATCATCGGTCAATTCCATCTTCACCAGCACATAGCCGGGGAAATGGCGCTGTTCGCGCATGCGCTTTTGCCCGCGCCGCACCTCCAGCACTTCTTCGGTGGGCACGCGGATGTCTTCGAATTTTTCGCTGAGACCCTGGCGCGCGGCCTGATCGCGGATGGCCTCGGCCACCTTTTTCTCGAAATTGGAATAAGCGTGCACGATATACCAGCGCGCCGGCACGGAGCTTTGCGTTTCCATGATCAGCCCCCAATGCCCAAAAGGGCGGCGACCAGCAGTTTCAGCACGAAATCGACGAGCAGGAAAAACAGCGCCGCGGCCACGACCATGATCAGCACCATGGTGGTGGAGACCAAGGTTTCGTTGCGGGTGGCCCAATGCACCTTGCGCGCCTCGGCCACGACTTCGCGGTAAAAGCGCAGGGGGTTGAATTTTTTGCGTTGCGGTTCTTCCCGCTCCGCGATTTCGGTGGCCATGCTCGGGTCCTGGGTCGGCGCCTGCCGGGGCAAGGCGCAGGAAAAGGGCGTCAATTAAAATTCATCCGCTGGCAGGAGTGGAGGGACTCGAACCCCCGGCCCTCGGTTTTGGAGACCGATGCTCTACCAGCTGAGCTACACTCCTAACCGCAGCCAGCGGTTCGCGCCGCCCCAAAGGGCCCCATGCGCATTCGGCTGAGCGAAGCTGCCTCTATGCACGATCGTGGGTGCCGGGGCAAGGGGGTGTTAGCGCCTGGCTGGCCCTGGCCGATGCCCCGTTTTGGGCCAGGGGCAGGGGTGAACCTGGTCTGCCAATGGTCCGCGCTGGACGCAGCCTTTGGCATGACGGAGATCATCTTTGGGGTGCTCCCGCCGCCGTTTCGCCGTTTTCGCTTGGCCTCCAGCCAAGCCAGCTTTTCGAAGCGCTCGAGCCCGTCTTGGCAGGCCAAAAGCCGGTGGAGCAAGGCGGCGGCATGCTGCGGCTTGCGCGTTTCGGGTGCCGAAGCCGGCGGCTGGATGGCCCAGCGGCTGGGCTGCGCGGCAAGGCGAAAACGCGCGACATAGGGCGGGCCAAACGGGTCGGCCGGCAGCAAAATCCCGCTGATATGGCCGCGCCGCCGCCGCACGGGCGTCATGGGCGGGGGAATGATCGCATTGGCGCGCTGGGTGATGGCGAGGCGCAGCAAAGCCTCGGTCAAACGCAGCTTCCAGCGCAATTCGATCTGCATGGGCTTGCTGGTCAGCAGCCGGCGAAAGGCATGCGGGCTGGCGATCTTTGCCCAGGCATCGGCCAGCCAGGCGCGCGCCGCGGCCAAACGGCTCTCGGAGTTTTGCAAAATCTCGGCGAAACGGCGCATCCAGGACATGGGCGCATTATGCCTCGGGCTTTTTTCAGGGCGGATAGGTTTCGCCTCATCCTCCCCCGCGCGCGAGACCTTTGAATAATGCGGCCAGCCCGCAATCCATGTCGACGAGGGATGCCAATGATCGTCACAGCGCTACACCAGTGGCGGGATGAAAGTAGGAAGGTGCCGGCTTGCCCTGGCCGGCGCGGGGCCGCATGAGGGGGCATGTTTGATCCGTCGGCCCCGCCCAAGCGCTCACCCTTTCTGGAGCAATATTTCGCCGCCAAGGCGCGCCATCCCGAGGCGCTGCTGTTCTTCCGCATGGGCGATTTTTATGAATTGTTCTTTGAGGATGCCGAAAAGGCCGCCGCCGCCCTCGACATCACCTTAACCAAGCGCGGCAGCCATGACGGCGATCCCATCGCCATGGCCGGCGTGCCCTGGCGCCAAGCGGAGGTCTATCTCGCGCGGCTGATCCGGGCCGGCTTCAAGGTGGCGGTGTGTGAGCAGATCGAGGATCCCGCCGAGGCGCGCAAGCGCGGCGGCAAGGCCATCGTGCGCCGGGAGGTCACGCGCCTCGTCACCGCCGGCACGCTCACCGAAGAGGGCCTGCTGGAGGCGCGCAGCGCCAATTGCCTGGCCGCCTTGGTGGTACGCGGCGAGGAGGCGGCCTTGGCCTTCGCCGATATCTCCACCGGGGCCTTCCACACCTTGGCCTGTTCGCCCAGCGCGCTGGCTGAGGAAATCCTGGCGCTATCGCCCTCCGAGCTGCTGGTCGCCGAAGAGGACGGCGCGCGCCAGGCCATCTTGGCTGGTGCCGAAATGGCCGGCGCGGCGCTCACCGTGCGCCCCGATGCCAAGGCCGATCCGCGCTATGGGCAGCGGCGCGCTTGTGCCGTGTTCGAAGTGGCGAGCCTCGATGCTTTTGGGGATTTCACCCAGGCCGAGCTGGCCGCCATCGGCCTGCTGATCGATTATGTGGAATTGACCCAGGCCGGCGCCGCGCCGCGCCTCGAGCCGCCAAAGCGGCTTGCCGGGCGCGAGGCCATGGCCATCGATGCGGCCACCCGCGCCAGCCTGGAGCTGGAGCGCAGCGCCCGCGGCGGGCGCGAGGGCTCTTTGCTGCACGCCATCGATCGCACCGTGACGCCCGGCGGGGCGCGCCTGCTGAGCCAGCGCCTGGCCCGCCCGAGCCTCGACCGCGCCGAAATTGCCGCGCGCCATGCGGGGATCGCGTTTTTCCTGGCCGATCCGGCTGCCTGCCAGCATGTGCTGGCTTTGCTCAAAGGCCTTGGCGATCCGGCCCGGGCGCTGACGCGGCTGAGCCTAAGCCGGGGCGGTCCGCGCGATCTGGCCAGCCTGGCGGCGGCCCTGACGGCGGGGGAGCAGATCGTCGCGCGCCTGGCATTGGCCGAGCCGCCCCCCGAACTCGCTGAGGCGTTGGATCAGCTATCCTTGTGCGAAAAGCCGGCTTTGGCGGCCTGGCTCGCCGAGATCGGCCAGGCGCTGGACAGCGAATTGCCGCTGCTTGCCCGCGACGGCGGCTTTATCAAAGCCGGCTTTGATCCGGCTTTGGATGAGGCGCGCGGCCTGCGCGACGATTCGCGCCGGGTGATCGCCGCGTTGCAGGCGCAATATGGCGAATTGAGCGGCATGCCCTTGAAGATCCGTCATAACGCCGTTTTGGGCTATCATCTCGATGCCACGCCCAAACAGGCCGAAGCCTTGATGCGGGCACCGCTGAACAGCGCGTTCCAGCACCGGCAATCCCTGGCCGGATCCATCCGCTTCACCACGCCGCAATTGGCCGAGCTGGATGCCAAGATTTCCCGCGCCGGTGAGCAGGCGCTGGCCCGGGAATTGGCGCTTTTTCGCGATTTTGCGGCGGGCGCCGCTGGCAATGAGCGCGCCATCCGGGCCATCGCCCAGGCCCTGGCCGTATTGGACGTGGCCAGCGCCAACGCCGTCTGGGCCCAAGACAATGAGGCGATCGCCCCGGAGATCAGCCTCGGCCAGGAATTGCTGGCCGAAGGCGCGCGCCACCCGGTCGTGGCCCGCGCTTTGGATAAAGCGGGCAAATCTTTCACGCCCAATGATGTGCGCCTCGATGCGGAAGGCCAGCTTGGCCCCCGGCTGCTCCTGGTCACCGGGCCGAACATGGCCGGCAAATCCACCTATCTGCGCCAGATCGCGCTGCTCGCCATCCTGGCCCAAGCGGGCTGTTATGTGCCGGCGCGGCGCCTGAAGCTGGGCCTGGCGGATCGGGTGTTTTCGCGGGTGGGGGCATCGGATGATCTGGCCCGCGGGCGCTCCACCTTCATGACGGAAATGGTGGAGACCGCCGCGATCCTGCACCAGGCCGGGCCGCGGGCTTTGGTCATCCTCGATGAGATCGGGCGCGGCACGGCCACTTTTGACGGCCTCGCCATCGCCTGGGCCTGCGCCGAGCATCTGCACGACGTCAATCGCTGCCGGGCGGTGTTTGCCACCCATTACCATGAACTGACCGTCCTGCCTGAGCGCCTCGCCGCCGCCGCCAATGCCAATCTGCGGGCCAGGGAATGGAAGGGCGATCTGGTCTTTCTGCACGAAGTGGCGACGGGCGCGGCCGATCGCAGCTATGGCGTGCAGGTGGCCAAGCTGGCCGGCGTGCCAAAGCGCGTCGTGGAACGCGCCCGCGCCGTGCTGGCGCGCCTCGAAGCGGGGCAGAGCGGGCGGATCGATCTTGCAAGCCTGGCGCTGTTCAGCGCCCAGCCGGCCAGCGCTGAGCCCAGCGCCCTGGAGGCCATGCTGGAGGCGCTGGAGCCCGATAGCCTGAGCCCGCGCGAGGCGCTGGAGGCGCTCTATCGGCTCAAGGCCCTGCTTTAGCGGGGGGCCGCCGGGAGGGTTTGCGGCTTGGGGATCGGTATGATGAATTGGCCGCCCCATTCCCCGACATAGGCCAATTGGGCCTGAATCTCCGTGCTGAGATTCCAGGGCAGGATCAGCACATAATCGGGTTTTTTCTCCGCGATGATTTGGGGCGCCAAAATCGGCAAATGCAATCCAGGCAAAAAACGCCCCTGTTTCGAGGGGGCAAGATCGACGGTGAAATCCAGCAAATCGCGCCCAACGCCGCAATAATTCAGCAGCGTCACGCCCTTGGCCGGTGCCCCATAGGCGATGATCGATTTGCCGGATGCCTTGAGGCCCACCAATAGCTCGCGCAGGCCCGATTTTCCCGCCCGGATGCCCTCGCCCCAGGCGACATAGACCGCATCCTCGTGCAGGCCATAGGCCTTCTCGGCGGCCAAGACCTCCGCCAAGGCCGGGCCCTGCGCATGGCCCGCCCCGTCATGGCACACGAAAAAGCGGATGGAGCCGCCATGGGTGGGCGTCAGCTCCACATCAAACACGCGCAGGCCCGCCCGCGCGAAAATCGCCTGCGCCGCGATCAGCGAGAGATAGGAGAAATGCTCATGGTAAATCGTATCGAATTGCCCATTCTGCATGAGCGAGAGCAGATGCTGCACCTCCAAAGTGGCCAATCCCTCCGGGGCGAGCAGGGCCTTGATGCCAGACGTGAAGCCGTTGATATCCCGGACATGGGCAAAGACATTGTTGGCCGTAATGAGATCGGCGCGCTGGCCCTCGCTGGCCAATTGGGCCCCCAAGGCGGCCCCGAAAAACTCCATGCGCGTGGGAATGCCTTTGGCGCGTGCCGCCAGCGCCACCGATGAGCACGGCTCGATGCCCAGGCAATCGAGCCCCGCCGCCTGGGAATATTGCAGCAAATAGCCATCATTGGAGGCGATTTCGACGTGCCGGGCCCCGGGCTTTAGCCCGAAGCGGGTGATCATGTCGCCGACATAGGCCCGCGCATGGCTCAGCCAGCTGGAAGAATGCGATGAGAAATACGTGTAATCGGCCCCGAAAAGATCTTCCGGCTGGAGGATGTCGTGCGTCTGCACCAGGCGGCATTGCTGGCACACCATGACCCGCAACGGGAATGTGGGATCGGCCTTGGCCGCATTTTCAGGCTCGATCAAGGCGTTGGCGATCGGCAAATTGCCGAGATCGATCAGTTCGAGCGTGACGGGCGCGGCGCAGCTTCTGCACACAATGGGGGAATGGCCGCTTTGCACGTTGTGCTCCATTTCGGGGCGGAGAATGGCCCGGCCCATTCCTCGCAAGTTTTTTGCCGAACAAGCTGATTTCGAATAGCGTTTAGCACGGGCTCAATGCTGGCTGGGCGGCATGGTGATAACGAGGCCATCCAGTTCGGCGTTGACCTTGATCTGGCAGGACAAGCGTGAGTTCGCCGTCACATCCGAGGCGAAATCCAGCATGGATTCCTCCATGCCCGATGGCTTGCCCACTTTGCTTAGCCATTCGGCCCCGACATAGACATGGCAGGTGGCGCAGGCGCAGGCCCCCCCGCAATCGGCATCGATGCCGGGAATGGCGTGCTTGACCGCCCCATCCATGACACTCATGCCCGCCGCGACCTCCACGGTATGGGCTTTGCCATTATGCTCGATATAGGTGATTTTGGGCATGGGCTCTCTGCTGATGGCGGCTAGTGTGGCGATTTTCGAAATTCGCCCTCGATTGATGGGAGTCGAATAGCGAATTTCTAAATCAAAGACCACACTAGAAATACATGATTCTAGTGTCCTTTTTGAGCCAGAAGTTCGCTAAGAACTCGATCCAATTGTTCGGCGAACTTCTGGTTCAGGACACTAGTGTGCGTTGGCGGAATTTTCGTGCGCCTTGGCCATGATGGCCTTGAATGGCTGTGAGATATCGCGGATTGCCTCCGGCGCAAGGCTTTGCCCGCGCTGCAACAGCTGTTTGGTGCCGAGATATTCGGCCGGGCGATTGATGGCATCCACCGCCAACATGGTTTTGGCTTTGAAATAGAAGGCTGCGAAGGAATTTTCCTGTGCATCGCCGCGCAGCACGATTTCGTCATAGCCATCCAGCACGCCGGCAATGGTCAGCTTCACATCATACTGATCGGACCAGAACCAAGGTGCCTCAAGCATTGGGGGCGGCTGATCCAGGATGGCGGCGGCGGCGATTTTCGCCCCCTCGATGGCATTATGCACGCTTTCCAGCCTGGCGGTGCGGCCCAGCAGCGGGATGGGCCGGCGCGCGCAATCGCCGATGGCATAGATGCACGGATCGAAGGTGCGGCAGTGTGCATCGGTCAAGACGCCGTCTTCGACGGCCAGGCCCGATTGCTGGGCCAAATCGGTTTCGGGTTTGACGCCGACGCCGATCAGCACGGCGTCGCAGGGCAGGACCGCGCCATCGCTGAGCTGCACCCCCTCCACGCGCGCCCCGCCCAACAGGGCGCTGGCCTGCGCGCCGAGCTCAAAGCGCACGCCGTGCTGGGCGTGCAGGTTGAGGAAGAAATCGGCCACTTGCGGGCTGGTCACGCGGCTGAGCGGGCGGGCCGCCGCCTCCAGCACCTGCACATCGAGGCCCAATTGGCGTGCGCTGGCGGCCGCTTCCAGCCCGATATACCCCGCGCCGATAATGCACAGCCGGGCACCGGCCTGAAACACCGGGCGCATGGCTTCCACGTCATCGATGGTGCGCAGCACGAAGACGCCGGCCTTGTCCGCGCCTGGAATGGGCAGGCGGCGCGGCTTGGCCCCGCTGGCCAGGATCAGCGCGTCATAGGCGATTTCGCGCCCCCCGCTGAGCCGCACGCGCTTGAGCGGGCGATCGATCCAGATCACCCTTTCCCCCAGCAACAGCGTGATGCCTTCCTGGTTGTACAATTCCGGTGGCCGCAGCAGCAGCCGATCCAGCGGCAATTGCCCAGAAAGGAATTTTTTGGAGAGCGGCGGGCGCTGGTATGGGGGATGGCGCTCTTCGCCGATCAGGGTCAAATCCCCGGCAAAGCCCAGGCCGCGCAGGCGCGCGGCGGCCTCCCCGCCGGCATGGCCGGCCCCGATGATGACGATCCTTTGCGCCTTGTCCTCACTCATGCGGCCCAGTTTTTGAGAGCTTTTCGCTGCGAGCGCAAGCCGGCTTGAAGATTTCGCCGACGCGCGCCATCGTCCTGGCGAGATGGATGGCGCGCGGTTTTGGAACAGGGACGTGTTTTTGCCCGATGCGGCCGCGAGCCTGCAACTCGGCGAGGCCCTTGGTGCGCGCCTTGGCCAGGGGCAAATTGTGTGCTTGATCGGGGAATTGGGGGCGGGCAAAACCACTTTGGCGCGTGGCATCATCGCGGCCTGGTGCGGGGCGGCTCAAGAAACCCCCAGCCCAACCTATACCTTGGCGCAAAGCTATGAAGGGCCATCGGGCGTGCTGACGCATATGGATTTGTATCGCCTGCGCCATCCCGAAGAGGTGTTTGAGCTGGGCCTGGAGGATGCCATGCAAGATGGGGTCGTGCTGATCGAATGGCCAGAACGCCTGGGTGCTTTCGTGCCCAAGCGGCGCTTTGAAATCACCTTGAGCTGGCACGGCGCGGGCCGGCTGGCGCACCTGGCCGCCTTGCCCGCCGGGGGGCTTGGCGCATGAGCTCGGCGGATCGTGCCCGTCAGGAGGCCCTGGCCCGCCTGCTGCGCCAAACCGGCTTTGACGGCGCGCAGCACATCCCTCTGCCCGGGGATGCCTCGACGCGCCGCTATACGCGCCTGATCCTGCCCGATCGCCGCGCCATGCTGATGGACGCCCCGCGATCCCAGGAAAGCCCGCCTTGCCCGCCCGATGCCAGCATCGCCGAGCGGCATGCTTTGGGCTGGAACGCGCTGTCGCGCCTGGCGGCCTCGCGCGTTGAGGCCTTCGTGGCGGTGGCCGGCCATCTTTCCGGGCTCGGCCTTTCGGCCCCGGCCGTTTTGGGGCACGATTTGGAGGCCGGCTTTGCCCTGGTGGAGGATCTTGGCGACAGCCTGTTCGCGCGCGTGGTGGAACATGGCGAGGATGAAGTCGCGCTCTATCGCTGCGCGGGCGCGGTCTTGGCGGCCGTGCAGAGCGCCCCGGCCCCCAGCCGGCTCGAGGGCTATGGCGCGAGTTGGCCGCTGTTGACCTATGACGAAACGGCCTTGGCCGTGAATGTGGATTTGTTCGTAGAATGGGCCCCGCAACTGGCCAAGGAGGTGCGCATCGCGCCGGCCATGGCGGGCCGCTGGGAAGGCGTGCGCGACCGGGCCATCGCCCAGGCCATGGCTTTTCCGCGCGTGTTGACCATCCGCGATTTT
>CAZAGL010000023.1:0-15373 GCA_964484435.1 uncultured Caulobacteraceae bacterium | reverse complement strand
CCAGGCGCGCTGCGGCGCGGCCTGCAAAGCCCGGCCATAGGAGAAGGTAAGCGGCCAAGGCAGCGGCCCGAGGCGGACCATGGCATCGAGATGGGCGCTCGCTTCCACATCCGATTGCCCGCCCGATAAAAAGGCGATGCCCGGCACGGCCCCCGGCACGCAGGCCTTCAGCAGCTTCACGGTGCGCGCCGCCACCTCCTCGATGCCGGCCTGTTTGGGGCATTTTTTGCCGGCGATCACCATATTGGGCTTCAGCACGATGCCTTCCAGCGCCACGCCCTGATAATAGAGCTGCTGGAACACTTCCTTCAGCACCCATTCGGTCACGGCGAAGGCGGTATCGATATCGTGCGCGCCATCCATCAGCACTTCAGGCTCGACGATGGGCACGATATCATGGTGCTGGCAGAGCGAAGCATAGCGCGCCAGTGCGTGGGCATTGGCGCTGAGCCCGGCATGGCTGGGCTGGCTGGGGCCGATATCGATGATGGCCCGCCATTTGGCGAAGCGCGCGCCCTGCGCATGATATTTGGGCAGCCGCTGGGAGAGCCCGTCCAGGCCCTTGGTGATCAGATCGCCCTTGCCATTGGGGAGGATTTCCGCCCCCTCATCGACCTTGATGCCCGGGATCGAGCCAGCGGCTTCCAGCAGTTTCACGAAGGGCGTGCCATCGGCGGCCTGCTGCCAGATGGTTTCATCAAAGAGGATGACGCCGGAAATGTAGGGCATGGCCGCATCGGCGCGGAACAGCAATTCGCGATAGGCGCGCCGGTTGGCTTCGGTGTTTTCGGTGGCGATGGCCTCGAAGCGCTTGGCGATGGTGGCCGTGCTTTCATCGGCCGCGAGAATGCCGCGCCCGGCTTGGGTCAAGGCCTTGGCGATGGTGTGCAGCGCGTCGAGATCCATATTGTTCCCCGTGATCGATTTTGCCCGGTTTCGCTTCGGGCCGGGTTGGCGTCAAGCCGGCACGATGTCCAGGGCGGCGATGCCGGGCAAGGATTTGCCCCCCATCCATTCCAAAAAGGCCCCGCCCGCGGTGGAGATAAAGGTGAAATCCTGCGCCACACCGGCCTGGTGCAGGGCCGAAACCGTATCGCCCCCGCCGCCAACGCAGATGAGCCGCCCGGCGGCGCAGCGCTTGGCCGCCTCGCGGGCGGCCTGCATGGTGGCCTGATCAAAGGGCGGGGTTTCGAACGCCCCGAGCGGCCCGTTCCAGATCAGCGTCCTTGCCCCATCCATGGCCAAAGCCAGCGCCGCGACACTGGCCGGGCCGGCATCGAGCACCATGTCCTCGGCCCCGATCTGATCCGGCGCGCAGATGCGGTGCGGGGCGTGGGGCGCGAAGGCCGTGGCCGCCACCACATCCTGGGGCAGCAGGATTTTGCACCCCTTTTGCGCGGCCGCGGCGAGGATGTCTTGAACGGTCGCGATCTGATCGCGCTCGCACAGGCTTTTGCCCACGGGAAAGCCCTGGGCGAACAAAAAGGTGTTGGCCATGCCGCCGCCAATGGCCAGCATGTCCACCTTGCCCACCAGATTGTGCAGCACATCCAGCTTGGTTGAAACCTTGGCCCCCCCCACAATGGCCAGAACCGGGCGCTGGGGATGGCCCAGAGCGGCATTCAGATGTTCCAATTCCTGCTGCATGGCCCGCCCGGCAAAAGCCGGCAAGGCGCGGGCCAGGCCCTCCGTGCTGGCATGGGCGCGGTGTGCTGCCGAGAAGGCATCGTTGACATAGATATCGCCAAGCTGGGCCAAGGCCGCGATGAAATCTGGCGCATTGGCTTCTTCGCCGGAATGGAAACGCACATTTTCCAACAGCAAAACCCCGCCGGAGGGCAGATTTTCTATGGCGGCTGCGGCCATGGGGCCGATGCAATCGGGCGCGAAGCCCACCGGCGCACCCAACCGGGCCGCCAACGCGGGCGCGATCGGGGCCAGGCTCATTTCCGGCACGTGCCGGCCCTGGGGGCGATCGAAATGCGCCAGCAGCACCACGAGCGCGCCTTTGGCCGCCAAATCCCGGATGGTTGGCAGGGTGGCGTCCAGGCGGGTGAAATCGGCGATTTCCCCTTTTTCCATCGGCAGGTTGAAATCCACCCGCACCAGGGCGCGCAGCCCGGGCAAAGCAGCAAGATCATCGAGGGTTCGAAACGCCATGCTCGGCCACCATGCACAGGAAAAGAGAAAAGCGCGCACCCTTAGCAAAGCCAAAGCGCGCAGGCCACAGCTTGAATAGCCCGATTGTGTGCGCCAAACGCGTTTGACCGCCGGGGCGGCCATGCTATCGCCTGATTGGTGGCTTTGGCGGGGCGCGCTTGGTTTTGGAAAATGCCCGATGGCGATGATTTTGCTGCATGCAGCGCGTGACGAGGCCTCCGCCGAGGCGCTGGCCCGCGCCTGCGAGCGGCGCGGCATGTTCGTGGAGGTGGAAACCGGCCGGCGCGCTGGGCGGCCGTTCAAGCCGGAGGATCATTGTGTGGCGGTCCTCTCCAAGGCCGAGGCCAGCGATGGCCTGGCTTTGGCGCGTCGCAAGCGGGGCTTTGATGCCAGCACCCAGGCCAAATTGAGCCTTTTGCCGCTGGAGGAGGGCCTGCACGTGCCGTTTGGCTGGCGCGATCTCGCGCGCTTTGCCCCGCCCGAACTCGGCGGGGCCTGGGGGGAATTGGCAGGGCGCTTGCAGGCCATCGCCCCGGTCACCGCGCCCGTCCCGGCATTTGTGGAAGCCCATCCCGAGCAGAAGCGGTCGGCTTTGATGGGGCTTGGGGTGCCCTTGCGCCGCGTGGCGCTGATCGGTTGCAAATCCACCCAGGTGGAGGCGGACAGCCTGCGCGAAGCGCTGCTGCTGCGCGGAATGCGCGGCACGATCGCCGCCGCCGAGGCACCGGGCTCCCAGATCAGCGCGCTGCTGGCCGATATGGACATGGCCGCCATCCTGCTCAGCGCCGAAGCCGGGGCCAGCGATGGCATGCGCCGTTGGCTCTATGCCGCGGGCCGCTTGGGTATGCCCGCTTTGGGGGTGATGGTCGACGAATTGTGGCGCGATGCCCCGCTGGCGGATCATCTGGGCAAGATCATCCTGCTGCCCTTGCACCGCTTGGCGGGGGAGCGGCGCGGCGGCCAGCTGGCGGCGCGCTGCCGGGCCTTGCCGCGCCGGCGTAAAAGCCAAGGGAGGGCATGATGCCGGCTGGAGTCCATTTGGAATTTTTGGGGGGCGGCGCTGCCATTGTGTGGCTGGATCGCCCGGAAAAACGCAATGCCTTTGATGCGTCGATGATCGCGGCCCTGCATCTGGTTTTTGAACGCGTGGCGGGCGATGCCTCCATCCGCATTCTCGGGGTGCGCGGGCGCGGCGCAAGCTTTTGCGCCGGGGCCGATATCGAATGGATGCGCGCGCAGGGCCGGGCCAGCACGGCGGAAAACACCGAAGATGCCCTGGGCCTGGCCCGCATGCTCAAGGCCCTGCATGATCTGCCGCAGCTCAGCGTGGCCCTGATCGAGGGGCCGGCCTTGGGCGGCGGGGCCGGCCTGGTGGCGGCTTGCGACATGGCCCTGGCCTGCGCCGATGCCAGCTTTCGCTTTTCGGAGGTGCGCCTGGGGCTGACGCCGGCGACGATCAGCCCCTATGTGATCGAGGCGATCGGCCCGCGCGCGGCGCGCGCTTTGTTCGCCAGCGCCGAGGGCTTTGATGCGGCCCATGCCATGCGCATCGGGCTGATCAGCGAATGCCTGGCCGGCCCCGCGGAGATGGAGGCCCGCTTTGCCGCGTTGCAGGCTTTGAGTGTGGCGGCTGCGCCCGGGGCCGTGCGCGATGCCAAGGCCCTGGTGCGTGATGTGGCCGGCCAGCCCTTGGACGAGGCGCTGTTGCAGGAAACGGCCAGGCGCATCGCGCAGCGCCGCGCCGATGCCGAAGGGCGCGAGGGGCTGAGCGCCTTTCTGGAAAAGCGAAAAGCCAATTGGGCTTGATTGCTTCGGGGAAATGGGATCCGCGGGCCGCTTTGACGCGCGCCCGCGAACGGCTGCGGGCAAGCTGGGTCAAAGGGCCCATCTCGGCAGGCCTATACGAATTCCTGGCCTTCGGGATCAAACAGGCCTGGGCCTGCTTGTTCGGCGGGGCCATGTTGGCCTTGCTCATCCTGACCCATGTGTTTTGGCCTGATCATGCGCCGCTGGCGCGCTATGATTTCATCACCTTGGCTGCATTGGCGCTGCAGGCGGGGCTGATCGCTTCGCGGCTCGAAACCTGGGAAGAAGCCCGGGTGATCTTCGCTTTCCATCTGGTTGGAACGGCCATGGAAATCTTCAAAACCGGGGCCGGCTCTTGGCATTATCCCGAGCCAAGCCTGTTGCGCATTGCCGGCGTGCCGTTGTTTTCGGGCTTCATGTATGCCAGCGTCGGCAGCTATCTGGCGCGCGTGTGGCGAATCTTTGCGTTTGAGTTCAAGGGGTTTCCCCCGCTTTGGGCCATGGCGCTGCTTTCGGTGGCGATTTACGCGAATTTCTTCGCGCACCATTCCCTTCCCGATTTGCGCCTTGGGCTGTTCGCCGTCGCGGCCTTTCTGTTCTGGCGCACGCGGGTGGATTTTCGATCGGATCAAAGCCGGCGCAGCATGCCGCTGTTGCTGGGGTTTTTTCTGGTCGCCGGGTTCATTTGGCTGGCGGAAAACGCCGCGACCTACGCCAATGCCTGGGTCTATCCCAGCCAGCAGGGCCAATGGGCCCCCGTATCCGTCGCCAAGCTGGGCAGCTGGTATTTGCTGATGATCATCAGCTTTACCTTGGTATCCTGGCTGCATCATGCAAAATCTGGCGCGAAAGCGCGGGATGAAGCGGGGAAAGGCGATGCATAACGAGATCGAGGCGGCGGGGGCGGCCATGCATGCGGGATTGGTGGCTGGCGTGCTCGAAGGGCGCGAGGCGCGCCGGCCGGCGCATGGCCCATGCGCCAATTGCGGGGCGCAAACCGTCGGGGCCTATTGCCATGCCTGCGGCCAGCCGGCCCATGTGCACCGCACGCTGGGCCATATGATCGAAGAATTCATCCACGGAATCTGGCATTTCGATAGCAAGGCCTGGCGCACCTTGCCGTATCTGATTTTCCGGCCCGGCACGCTGACGCGCGATTATGTCTACGGCAAACGGGCGCGCTTCATTTCGCCGCTCGCTCTGTTTTTGTTCTCGATTTTCCTGATGTTTTTTGCGTTTTCGCTGATCCGGGTGCCGCCGATCAGCGCGCCGGCCGGGCGCACCATCGCCCAGGCGCGGATCGAGCAAGGCCAGCTGGAAACGGAATTGGCGGCCGCGCGCACCGCGTCCAGCGCGGCGCAAGCGCGCCTCGAAAAGGCCGATGCGCAGGAGGCGCAGGCCCGGCTGGCATCCGATGGCGCGCAGCTGGAAGCGGCTTTGCGCGAAGTGGAGGCGGCGCGCATCGCCTTTGCAGAGGCGCAGGGCAGCGAAAACTCGGCGCAAAAGCGCTTGGGCGATGTGCAGGCGCAACTGGACAAAAGCGCGCACAATCGCGCCATTTTGAAATCGGCGCGCGCCGATCTTGGCCAGCGCATCGCCGCCGCGGAAGGTGCCGGTGAGGGCGTGCGGGCCGCCGGGCTGCGGACTGCTTTGATCAAAGTGGATTCGGCGCTAGCGGCCATCGAATCGGGCGAGGCCCCCATCGCCAGCACAAGCGAGCCCGGCGTGTCCATCAAGGGGGAGGATGTCCAAGTCAATCTCGGGCTGAACCAGCAGCAGGCACAGTCTTCGATCATGGAGGAAATCAAACGCGCCGAGGCGGCCGGGAAGATTAATGTCCATACCGGCAATAAAAACTGGGACAAGAAAGTCCATGAAAAATTGGCCAATCCCGAATTGGGATGGTATAAAATCCAAAACACGGCCTATAAGTATTCGTTTCTGCTTGTGCCCATATCTTTGCCGTTTGTGTGGCTGATATTTGCCTGGAAGCGTGGAACCACATTGTTTGATCACACGGTGTTTATTTTATATTCGCTGACGGCCGCCTCGTTGCTCTCCATCTTGCTGCTCTGCATCAATGCGCTGCCCTGGAACATGGAAAATCTCAGCGCGGCTTTGGTGTTTATCGGTGGTGGCCTGCACATCTTTTTTCACGTCAAGGGGGCCTATGCCCTGGGCTGGTTCGGCGCGGCCTGGCGGGCCGCGTATCTGATGATCACGTCTCTTGTCTTCGTGATCATATTCGTGGCCATCATCGTCATTCTGGGCTTGACCGGCTGAGCGTCAGCAACGCTTTTACCGGATGGGCTTGACCGCGCGCGCGATCAGGGTTTCGGGTAGGTGCCATGTTTCAATCCGTTCTGGTGGCCAATCGCGGCGAGATCGCCTGCCGCATTTTTCGCACCGTGAAGGCCATGGGCCTGCGCGCTCTGGCCGTGTATTCGCAGGCCGATGCCAAGGCCAAGCATGTCCGCGAGGCCGATGGGGCCTATCTGCTCGGCCCGGCCCCTGCCGCGGAAAGCTATTTGCGGGGGGATCGGGTGCTGGATGCGGCCCGCGCGCTGGGCGCGGAGGCAATCCATCCCGGCTATGGTTTTTTATCCGAAAACGCTGAATTCGCCGAGGCGGTGATCGGTGCCGGCCTGGTCTGGATCGGTCCGACGCCCGCCGCCATCCGTGCCATGGGCCTCAAGGATCAGGCCAAGCGCATCGCCATCGCCGCCGGCGTGCCGGTCCTGAGCGGCTATCAAGGCGAGGATCAAAGCGAAAAACGCCTGCTCAAGGAGGCCAAAGCCATCGGCTATCCGCTGTTGATCAAGGCCGTGGCCGGCGGCGGCGGGCGCGGCATCCGCGAAGTGGGTTCCAGCCAGGATTTCGCGGCGCAATTGCAATCCGCCCAGCGCGAGGCCAAAGCCGCTTTCGGCGATGACCGCGTGCTGCTGGAGCGCCTGGTGCAGCGCCCGCGCCATATCGAAGTGCAGGTGTTTGGCGATGCGCACGGCCATCGCGTGCATCTGTTCGAGCGCGATTGCTCGCTCCAGCGCCGGCGCCAAAAGGTGATCGAAGAGGCACCGGCCCCGGGCATGAGCGAAAAGGTGCGCGAGGCGATGACGCAGGCCGCGCTGAAAATCGCCGATGCGGTGAATTATGAAAATGCCGGCACGGTCGAATTCATCGTCGATGGCAACGGGCCGCCGCGCGCCGATGGCTTTTGGTTTCTGGAAATGAACACCCGTTTGCAGGTGGAGCACCCGGTGACGGAGGCCATTACCGGCCTGGATCTGGTGGAATGGCAATTGCGCGTCGCCGCGGGGGAGGCCTTGCCTTTGCAGCAGCATGAGATCGCGCTGGATGGCCACGCCATCGAGGCGCGCATCTGTGCCGAAAATCCGCGGGAAGGGTTTCGGCCCAGCATTGGCCGCATCAGCCGGTTTGATGCCTATGAGGGCGGCATGCGCCTGGATGCCGGCTTCGAGGCCGGCGATGCCATCCCATCTTTTTATGATTCCCTGATCGCCAAGGCCATCGTCCACCGCGCCGATCGCGACGCGGCCTGCGCGGCTTTGATCGAGGAATTGTGCGCGATCGATCTGTTCGGCGTGAGCAGCAATATCGGCTTTCTGACCCGCTGCGCCCAGGCCGAGCCGTTCCAGAGCGGGGCGCTGCACACGGGCATCATCACCGATCATCTGGAAGAATTGACGCAAGGCTCGCCCGCTTTGCTGCAACGCGGTGCCGATGAAGTGGCCGATGCCTGGCTGGAAACGGGGCGCGGGGCCGATCCTTGGGCCCTGGGCGATGGCTGGCGCGCCCAAAGGCGAGGCCGCGCGCAAATGGCGCTGCAATGCGGGGCGCAGCGCGTGCTGGGCGATCCGGCCGCGCCGGCTTTTCCCAACCAGCGGGCCTATTTGCTGGATGGCGGGCAGGCCATCGCCGTCATCGAGGGGGAGGTGTTCCACTTTTCCGAGCCGGGGGCCCAGTTTGATCTGGAGGATTCCGCCGGCGGCGATGAGATCAAGGCCCCCCTTCCGGGCAAATTGGTGGCCCTGTCGGCCCGGGCGGGGCAAATGGTCAAGAAGGGCGAGGCCCTCGCCGTGCTGGAAGCCATGAAGATGGAGCACGCGCTGAAATCCCCGCGCGATGGAATGGTGGCCGAAGTGGCCGCCGAAATCGGCGCGCTGGTCAAGGATGGGCAGGTCTTGGTTCGGCTGGAGGCGCTGGCATGAGCGCCGGCGTGCTGCTGTTCGGGCTGATCGGCATTCTGGCGCTTCTGGTGCTGGCCGCCTTGCTCGGCCTCAGCACGCAGCGCCTGCTGGCCGGGCCCGAAGAGGTGCTGGCCTGCGCGCGCGAAGCCGTGCCGCAAGCCATGATCCGGGAAATGGCGCTGGATGCCGATCGGCGCGCGGCGCTGCTTTTGCTGGGCGATGGGCGCCTGTTGGCCATGCGCGTTTTGGGCGATCGCTTGGTTCAGCGCCTGTTCGCGCCGCACTCCATCCGCGCGCTGCGCCGGATCAGGCCGCGGGGAAAGGGCGTGGCCGTGCGGCTCATTCTGGCCGATTGGGGCTTTCCCAGCCTGTGTTTGCGCTTTGAGCAGGCCGAGCCGCCGGCCTGGCTGGAGCGTTTGCGGCGCGCGGCGACAAGCTGACATGCAAGCCCCCCAGCACCTTCCCGATATGGTTTCCCTGGCCGCGCCGGCCTTTATCGGCCTCATCGCCATCGAATTGCTGTGCGTGCGCTTTGTGCGCCGCGGGGCGTATGAAGTTCGGGACATGGCGGCCAGCCTCGGCATGGGCCTGGGTAATGGTTTGATGAAAATCCTGGCCGGGGGGCTGGCGGCCGGGGCGTTTTATTGGGTCAGCCAGTTTCGGCTGTTTGAAATTCCCTGGGCCTATTGGTCATTGGCGCTGTGCTTTTTGGCGGAGGATTTGGCTTATTACTGGTTTCACCGCTTCAGCCACGAAAGCCGGTATTTCTGGGCCAGCCATGTCATCCATCACAGCTCGCAGCATTACAACCTTTCCACGGCTTTGCGCCAAACCTGGACCGGCTCGATCGCCTGCACCTTCATCTTTTGGCTGCCGCTGCCCCTCATCGGGTTTCCGGTGGAAATGGTTTTTTTGTTTTCCGGCCTCAGCCTGGTTTATCAATTCTGGATTCACACGGAATTGATCGGCAAGCTGGGCCCGCTGGAATGGGTGCTCAACACGCCCTCCCACCACCGGGTGCACCATGCGACCAATCCGCAATATCTGGATCGCAATTATGCCGGCGTGCTGATCATCTGGGATCGTCTGTTCGGCACGTTCGAGCCGGAGGTGGAAAAGCCGCGCTATGGCATTCTTGCCAATCTCGGCAGTTTCAATCCCTTGCGCATCGCGGTGCATGAATGGGTGGCCATCTCGCGCGATGTGTTGGCCGCGTGCTCTCTGCGTCAAGCCATCGGCCATGTGCTGGGCCCGCCCGGTTGGAGCGAGGATGGCTCGCGCCAGACCAGCGCGGCGCTGAAGGCGGCCCATGCGGCCAGGCGCGCGGCGTGAGCGGCTTTTCCCTGAAAGGCGACACCGCTTTGATCAGCGGGGCGGGGAAGGGCTTGGGCCTGGCCATCGCCAAAGCCATGGGCCAAGCGGGGGCTGATGTGTTGTTGCACGCGCGCACCTTGGCGCAGGCGCAAAGCGCCGCGCAGGCTTTGGCCGGCTTTGGCCAGTTTCGGCCTTTGGCCTTCGATTTGACCGATGAAGATGCCATGCGGGCCGCTTTGGCGGGCCATCAGGAGATCAGCATCCTGGTCAATAATGCCGGCCTGCGTGATCGGCGCCCCTTGCGGGATTTGGATGGCGGGGCCTTGCGCGCGCTGCTGGAGGTCAATCTCATCGCCGCGCTCAGCCTCACCCGTCTGGTCGCGCCGCCGATGCGGGCGCGCGGCTATGGCCGCGTTCTGAACATTTCCTCGATCGCCGGGCAGATCGCCCGGGGCGACGCGGCCTATACCGCCAGCAAAGGCGGCCTCGATGCCTTGACGCGCGCCTTGGCCGCCGAGCTTGGCCCCGATGGCATCAATGTCAATGCGCTGGCCCCCGGCTTTTTCGCCACCGAAACCAATGCCGAAATGGTGCAAGATCCAAGCCTCACCGCCTGGTTGCAGCGGCGCACCTCCCTCGGCCGCTGGGGCAGGCCCGAGGAGATTACCGGCGCGGCCGTGTTTTTCTGCTCTCCCGCGGCCAGCTATATCACCGGGCAGATCTTGGCGGTGGATGGCGGCTATCTGGCGCATTTTTAGCGCCATGGCCGTGCATGTGCTCAAGCTGTGCGTGGGTGCCGAGAATGTGGCGCAGATCGCGCAATGGCAAGCCGAGCAGATGGCGCTGGGCCGGCGCTTGCCGGTGTGCGGAACGCGCAGCTGGCCCAAACGCGGGGCCGAGATCTTGGCTGGCGGCTCTCTCTTTTGGATCGTCAAGGGCCTGATCGTGGTGCGCCAACGCGTGCTGGAAATCGCCGAGGTGGAGGATGAATACGGCCTGCGCTGCGGCTTTTGGCTGGAGCCCGGCCTGGTGCCTGTCATGCCCCAATTGCGGCGCCCCTTCCAGGGCTGGCGCTATCTGGAGCCGGAAGACGCCCCGGCCGATCTCAGCGGCGATGGCGGCGGCGAAGACCTGCCAGAGGATTTGCGCCGGAAGCTCTCGGCGCTGGGCGTTTTTTAGCACCGGCTCAAGCCGGATCGATGCGCACATTATCGATCAAGCGGGTCGCACCCAGTTTGACCGCGGCGAGCAGCCGCCCGGGCCGATCCAGGGCCAAGCCGGGCAGGATGGCAAGATCCTCCGCGCCGCGTGCCGCCAGATATTCCACGCCGTCAAAGCCGGCCGCGCGCAGCGCCGCCTCTCCTTGCGCCAAGGCGGGGGCAAGCGGCCCACCCGCGCCAATCCGCGCCGCGCACCGGTTCAGCACCGCGTACAAAGCCGGGGCGATGGCCCGCTGAGCGGGCGATAAATAGGCATTGCGCGAAGACATGGCCAGGCCATCGGCCTCGCGCACGGTTTCGCCGGCCAGGATGTCGACGGGCACATCCAGATCCCGCACCAGCGCCCGCACCACCAGCAATTGCTGATAATCCTTTTCCCCAAAGGCGGCCGCATCGGGCAGGCTTTGCAGCAGCAATTTGGTGACAATCGTTGCCACGCCGCCGAAGAAATGCGGGCGGATGCTGCCTTCCAGCCCCTCGGATACCCCGCTGACCTGCACATTTGTGGCAAAGCCGCTGGGATACATGGCCGCCCGTTCCGGTGTGAAAATCAGATCGCAGCCGGCATCGGCCAGCTTTTGGCAATCCCCGGCCAGATCGCGCGGATAGGATTCCAAATCCTCGTGGGGGGCAAATTGCCTGGGATTGACGAAAATCGAGGCGGTGACGCGCTCCATCCGGGCCTTCAAGAGGCGCACCAGCGAAAGATGGCCGGCATGTAGGGCCCCCATGGTCGGCACGAAGCCGATGCGCAGCCCGCTGGCCCGCCAGGCATGGTGTTGGGCGCGAAGCGCGGAAATCGTGGAAACGCAGGGGGGCATAGGCAACACGGGCAGAACACGGTCTGGAAAACAGCCTGCTTAAGCCCCAGTTAACCCCGTCACGCAATACTTCGCTAAGCCGAAACCTCGGAATGGCCCGGGGGGGAGAGCCCCACGTGCTGCATCTGCAAGTCTCCGTGCCCACTCCGCCCAAGCCCGCCTTGGCCGCCCATGTCATCGTGGTGGGCAATGAAAAGGGCGGTGCCGGAAAATCCACGCTGGCCATGCATGTGTCCATTGCCCTGATGCTGGCGGGGCGGCGCGTGGCGGTGATGGATCTGGACGTGCGCCAGCAAACCCTCACGCGCTATCTGGAAAACCGCCGCCGCCATGGCAATCATGCGGTTTTGATGCCCTATCTCGTCGAATTGCCCCCGCCGATCGGGGCCTTCGCCGATGCCGAGAGCGGCGAAGCGGCACGTTTTGCCATGGGCCTGGCGCGCACGGCCGATCGCTGCGACATCTTGATCATCGATGCGCCCGGGGCCGATACCGAGCTTGGTCGCCTGGCCCACGCCCATGCCGACACGCTCATCACGCCCTTGAATGACAGCTTTGTCGATTTCGATCTCCTGGCCGATATCGATCCCAACACCAATGACGTGGTGCGCCCGGGCGTGTATGCCGAAATGGTCTGGGAAAGCCGCAAGCGCAAGGCCGCCGCCCAGCGCCGTCCGATCGACTGGGTGGTGCTGCGCAATCGCCTGGCCTCGGGGGGGGTTGGCGCGCGCAACACGTTGAAAATGACGCAGGCTCTGCAGGTCCTGGCCCAGCGCATCGGCTTTCGTCTGGCCCCTGGCCTGTCTGAGCGGGTGATCTTTCGCGAATTGTTCCCCCACGGCACCACGCTGTTGGATCTGGGCACCGATCTGGCCAAGGGGCCGCTGAACATGTCGCATGTGGCGGCGCGCCAGGAGCTGCGCGATCTGCTCATCGTGCTGAAATTGCCCGGCCTTAGCGGGGCACCGCTGGGCTTTTAGCCGCCGGTGGCGCGCCATCGCGTTGCTTTTCCAATTCCAGCGCCTGATTGATCGAGCCCTTGTAATCGAGGGCGTTTTGCGCGCTGCGGGACAATTGCAGCAAAGGGGCCCGCACCGTAACCTTGAAGCGGTAAGGCAGGCCAACGAGATTGCGGCCGCCCGGCACCGGCAGGCTGATCGGGGCGACATTCTCCCCGGCAAAGAGGATGTCGGCGGTGATTTCCCCATCGATCGCCCCATTGACATTCTTGAGGGCCAATTCCTCATAGGAAAAGCCCTGCAAAGCCTGCAAAAAGCCAACGCCGCCGGCCTGGCCCGCATCGCCGCCTTGGGCCAAGGTTTGATCCAGCCCTGGGCTTTGCATGGCGATCAGCCCAGCGCCAATGGCGGCCAAGCGGCCATTCTCGATGCGCCCGCCGGCTGGGGTGAATACCAGCGGGAACTCTCCCTCCACGATGCCGGTGGCCCGCACGCTGTTGCTGAGGCTCAGCTGATCGAGCAGAGCCGGGAGATCCACATTGCTGAGGCGCAGATTGAACCTGGTGATTTCGCCGCCAAGCTGCACGCGCAGCGGATCGATGGACAGCACGCCCTTGGCATAGGGCCAAGTGGCGCTTTCCAGGCGCAGCATGGCACCGGATTCCAGCTGAAAAACGAAGCGGCCGTTCTCCACCGGCAGGCCGGGATTGATCTTATCCACCGTCAGGGTTTGGCCAGGCGGGGTGGTGAAGGCCAGAAGATCGTCGAACACGATCTGGCCGTTCACCCCATCGATCGGGCCCAGCGCCAGGGTGGAGAAGGACAGCTTTTGCAGATCCACGCGCCCCTCGACCTTCAGCGCCCCGCTGGCATCCCAATGGGCCTGGGCCTGCGCCCCGATGCCGCCGCGCGCCAATTCGATCACCCCGCGCAGGGTTTCGCTGATCTGGAAGGGCTGCAAAGCCGGCGAAAATACCAGGTCTTGGGTTGTCCAGCGCGCTTCTCCCGCCTGGCTTTTGAGATCATGATCGAGGGTGAAGCGGCCCAATTCGGCCCCATTGGCCAAGAGGAAGGCTTGCCCGCCGCCAACCAGGTGCGTGCCGGCCTGGTTCATCTCCAGCTTGGCGAGGCGGATGGGCTGGTGCAGTGTGGTTTCTGTGCCGATGGCGGTCAACAGGCCCGCGCCATCGCGCACGCGCAATGCCCCGGCGGGCGAAAGGGCCCAATCCAGCTTCAGGCCGGAAAGCCGGGTGGGGGAAGTGGGTGCCTCAAAACTGGCGTTTTCCAGCTTTCCGCTGGCGGAAAACGCTTTGGCGAACAGTAAATCCATCTGGCTTTTGCCCAGGGCGGCGCGCACCCCGCCTTGCTGCTGCAGCGCGGCGCGCGGCAAATCGAGGCGCAGGCTGGGGGCCTGCCCATCGCCATGCCATTGCCCAAGCAGCGCGCCGGTTTCCAAGGCCAAGGGCATGCCCGCCAGCGTGCCATTCCAGGCCAAGGGGGTCAGGCGAAAGCCACCGCTGGCGCGCCCCTCTCGCGCGGCAAACACGATTCCCCCCGGCGCGCAGATGTGCAGGCTTGGCCGATCGAGGCGCAGATCGCCAGCCTCCAGGCGATCGGCTTGCATGTGCGCGCAGCCGGCTCCGGCTAATGCCAATCGCGTTTGGCTGCCCCAGGCCAGATCGAGATCCACGGGAAGGCGCAGCCCGGCAAGCTGCATTTGCGGGCTGTGGAGATCGGCCGCGAGGCGGGCACCAACCTGGCCGCGGCCTGCGCCTTGGGCATCGATCTGCGCTGAAAATGCCGCCGAGGCCAGCGCCAAGCGCGATTTGCCCGCCTGCCATTGGCCGCTCGCTTCGCCGTGCAGCGATAGAGCCCCGGCTTTGTCGCGCGCCACGTGTTGCAGATCGAGCTTCAGGCTGGGCAGGCCCGGGCCAGCGAGAACCAGCGCACCCGAACCCTCCAGCCGGCCATCTTGGGCCAAGCGCAGCCCTTGCTGAGGCAATTGCGCCTGGATGGAGGCCCCATTCGTGGCAAACAGGCCAGGATTTTGGGCAAATTGCACGCGCATGCCATCTGGGCCCAGTTGGATCAGCCCATCGGCCCGCAGGCTGGCCTGGCGCACAGCCTGATCCAGCCCAGCGGCCGCCGCAGCGGCAAAATCCTTCATGGGGCTGGCCTCCAGGCCGGCCAGGCCAGCGCGGAGCGCGGCGCGCGCTTGCGCGGTCGCGGCGATCGGCTCGGCGCGCAATGCCGGCTCGAAGCGGGCCTTGAGCGGGGAGAGGCTTTGTGCGGCCAGGGGCCCCGCCAAACTGGCCGTTTCGGCGGTGAAGCCCGGCCCGGCCAGGCGTTGCAGATCGGCTGCGAAGCGCCCGCCGGCGCTGACCGCATTGCCATCCAGGGCCAGCTTGGCCGTCAGCGCTCCAAAGCGCAGCCCGGCGGCTCGCCCGTTGGCGCTGGCGAGATCGGCGCGCGCGCGCCAGCGCATTTGGCCGCTCTGGGCGCTGTCCAGGCCGCCTTCCAGGCGTAAAGCGGGTTGGCCCAGGCCCAGGCTTTCTCCCTCAAGCGCATCGGCGAACAGCTCGGCGCGGGCACGGAATTGCGCGAGATCGAGATCACTTCGAACATCGGCCCGCAGGCGCAGGGCCGATCCCCCCCAGCCGGAATATGTCAGCTTTGGGCCATTGCCGCGCAAATCGACAGCGAGGCCAGAGGCATCGGCGCGCATAGAGAAGGGCCCGGCGATGCGATCTGGGCCAGATTGCAGAACCCAGGCCCCCTGGCCGGTGAAATCGCGGCCCAGCCGGCCCGTGCTGGTGCCCGTCGCGGTCAGCCGGCCCATCGGGCTGTCGAGCAGAACCTGCCCATCACGGATTTCCACCCAAATG
>CAZAGL010000022.1:0-15628 GCA_964484435.1 uncultured Caulobacteraceae bacterium | reverse complement strand
CACAAGCATTCCCTGCAAAAACTTGGCCGATCTTGAGCATTGAAGGGTCCCCCATGCTGATTTCCAAATACGATTCCCCCCTGGGCCCGATGTCCATCCTGGCCAGCGGGGCCGGCGTGCACGCGCTGATCTTTGACGGCCAAAAGCATGCGCCCAATTGCGAGCACGCCATTCCCGGTGACAATCGCGCGATGCGCCAATTGCGCCAGGAATTGGATGGCTATTTCGCCGGGCAAGTGCGGCAATTTCACGCGCCGCTGGCCCCCCAAGGAACGCCGTTTCAGCAGCGCGTCTGGGCCGGCCTATTGGCCATTCCATTTGGGCAAACCAGCCCGTATGGCGCGTTGGCCGCCATGCTCGGCAATGCGCAGGCATCGCGCGCGGTGGGCGCGGCGGTGGGCCGCAATCCGATCAGCATCGCCATTCCCTGCCATCGCGTGATCGGGGCCAGCGGCGCGCTGACGGGATATGCTGGGGGGCTTGACCGCAAGCGCGCGCTATTGGCCTTGGAAATTGGCGCGGCGATCGCTGCGGCTTGATCATCACAAGGAATGCGTCATGAGCTTGGTGGAAATCGAAAAACGCGGCGCGGTGGCGATTCTGACGCTGAACCGGCCGCAATCGCTGAATGCCTTGGGCGAGATGGGCGATGGCGAGGCCATGGAGGCCGCCTGCCGCGCTGTCAGCGCCGATCGCGCCATCCGCTGCGCCATCCTCACCGGTGCGGGCAAGGCCTTTTCCGCGGGCGGGGATTTGAAGGCCATGCAGGCGCGCAGCGGGGCCTTTGCCGGCGGCCCGGCCGATGTCCGCGAGGGCTATCGCGGCAATATCCACCGGCTGGTGCGCGCGCTGTATCAGTTCGATCTGCCGCTGATCGGCGCGATCAACGGGCCGGCCATCGGCCTTGGCTGCGATGTGGCCACGTTGTGCGATATCCGCATCGCGGCGCAGGGCGCGAAATTCGGCGTGACCTTTCTCAAGATCGGCCTCATCCCCGGTGATGGCGGGGCCTGGATTCTGCCGCGCGCCATCGGGGCCAGCCGCGCCGCCGAGCTGTTGTTCACCGGCGATGTGCTCGATGCCGAAACCGCCAAGGATTGGGGCCTGGTATCGCGCGTGGTGGCACCAGAGCGCCTGCTGGACGAGGCGCTGGATTTGGCGCAAAAAATCGCGGCCCAACCAAACCACGCTTTGCGCATCGCCAAAACCTTGCTGCGCCAAGGGGCCCATGCCAGCTATGACCAGATTCTGGAGCTTTCCGCCGCCGCGCAAGGCCTGATGCACCACAGCGCCGATCATGCCGAGGGCGTGGCCGCCATGCTGGAAAAACGCATGCCCCGTTTCGAGGGGAATTGAAACCGGGCACCCGCACTGGACATGCGCCCCAAGCCGCGGATCCATAACGAACCCTCATGCGGAGAGCCGGGGGCCTGCATAACTGGAGGGGATTTGCCCAGAGGGGAACATCGGCGGCCCCCTTGACATCCACGACACGTTCACCGACGCTGAACCATATGGTTCAGCGTATGAATGCCCAACTCGATGCCTCGTTCGGCGCGCTCGCGGACGCCACACGGCGCGGTGTTTTGGAACAGCTCGAACATGCCGATGCTTCGATCACGGAGCTTGCCGAGAAGTTCTGCATGACCCTCACCGGCATGAAAAAGCACGTTGGCGTCCTGGAGCAGGCAGGGCTCGTCACCACGGAGAAAGTTGGGCGCACGCGGACCTGCAGGCTCGGTCGGCGCGGATTGGAAAATGCGGCGGTATGGATCGAGGAGCGCCGCAGGCTCTGGGAGGCGCGCTTTTATGCGTTGGATGAGGTTGTCGAGGAACTGAAACAGAAAGAGAAAATCCATGAGCGAAAGAAACGGTAGCCACACACATATCGAACGGGGATCGGAGCGCGAACTTGTGGTGACGCGAACCTTCGATGCCCCCGCACACATTGTTTTTGAAGCTTGGAGCAATCCCGAATTGTTCAAGCGCTGGTGGGTTCCGGAGTCCGTGGGTTTGTCATTGCTCTCGTGCGAAATGGATGTGCGCACCGGTGGCGCGTATCGCCTGGTATTCCGCCATCCGGCCACAGATCAACCGATGGCGTTCTTCGGCATATACACGGAAGTGACGCCGCCGACGCGCCTCGTCTGGACCAACCAAGAAAGCGATCAAGGCGCGGTGACGACCGTGACGTTCGAAGAAAAGTTCGGCAAGACGCTGGTCACGCTGCACGAACTTTATCCGACAAAGGCAGCCCTCGACGAAGCCCTCGCGGGCTCGGCGCAAGCCCTGCCCGAACAGTTCGCGCAGCTGGATGATTTGCTCACGGTTGGATCGTGACAACAGATGGCGACAGCTGCAAAGACGGACGGCAACGATGAATTCACTCTACGACCTGAGCGTGCCGAGCTTTTTGCAGACCATTAGGGCCGTCGCGGGCTTCCTGCAGCGCGCCGCGAAGCATTGCGCCAGGAAGGGGCCGACCTGGACGCCTTCGTAAACGCGCGATTGATCGCCGACATGGCACCCTAGTTCCTCCAGGCAAGCATAAGTCAGCCTACCAGATCGGTCAAATCGAGTGCTATCGACAAATACCGACAACTTTGTTGACAATTTGCTGCATCGGCGATATTTGACACCTCGGATGTCAATAGGCTGGAATTGTGTGATGGGAACTCGGCTTCGTGTCGCGGCTTGGTCGAAGCGATGAAATGGCCCGGCGCGCTCAATCGGGAGGAGGCGGCTGCCTTGGCGCTGACGGCGCCGGCGTTTTTGTTGTCGCGGTTCGAGTTTGTTTTGGGATCACTGGCGCTGCCGGATATTCAAGCAAGCCTTGCCGTGCCCGAAGCGGCCTTGACCCAGCTTGTCGCGATCGCGCGCCTTGGTGCCGTGCCGGCGATCCTGATTGCGATCTTCGCCGATCGCTTTGATCGGCGGCGGATGCTTGTCTCTACGATCATCGGGTTTGCATTGGCCTCGCTGGCCACCGCGTTCGCTCAGAATGCGGCGCAATTTGCGGCGGCGCAGGCCGCATCGCGCCTGTTCACGGCGGCCGATGAAATCTTGTGCGTCGTCATTCTGGTGGAAGCGGCCCGTCCGCAAATGCGCGGCTGGCTTGCCGGCTTGATGGCCATGGCTGGCGGCCTGGGCGATGGCGCGGCCAGTTTCGCCTATGGCTTTTCACAATCCATGCCGGGCGATTGGCGCGGCCTGTTTGTCTGCGGGGCCATCGCGGCTTTGCCACTTGTATTCGTGCGCGTTGGGGCAAGGAGGCTCACGAATTTTGGCAATGCGCGGTTCAAGGAGAGTGTCGGCGCGGTGCTGCGGCGCTATCCTGGGCGGGTTCTGGCGATCTGCGCCGTGTTCGCGATCGCCATGTTTCCTTATTCTGCAACCTTGTCGCTGATGTCGAAACATCTTCAGTCCGATTTTGGCTATGATCGCGGCGCGGTCGCGCAATTGTTCATCGGCGCGGGTGCATTCGCCATTCTTGGCAATGTGGCCGCGGGCGCGCTTGCCGATCGCATCGGGCGGCGCGTGGTGTTCGGTGTGAGCCTTGCGGTCAGCGCAGCGGCCTTCATGGCGTTTTATCTGGGGACGGCGCAAACAGCGCCGTTGTTTTGGACCATCGCGTTGTTCACGGCGTTCATGTCGCACGTGTCGCTATCGGTTTTCGCGGCCGAACTCTTTCCGGCATCGGCGCGCGCAACGGTGCGGGCGCTGGCCGATCTCGCCGGCGTTCTTGGCATCGCCATCGGCTTGGTGGCCGAGAGCCTGGTTCTGCCAATCGTGGGCTCTCACGCTGTGGCGATCGCCTGGCTGTGGCCCGTCGTGTTGCTTTCCATCCCGCTGATCTTCGTTGCCCTGCCGGAGACCGCGCGGCGGGATCTCAAGGACATCGCGCCGGATGGTGCCCTTCAAGACGTGAAACGAGGCAATCCATGAACCCAGATCTGACGCGCGAGATTCTATCGCTGCTGCCACAAGTTGTTCATCGGCTGACGGCGGCGGGCGATGCCATCCACGCCGCGCGCGGCCTGACGACCGGCATGCGCAGCACCCTGATGGGGCTCGCTGGCCATGGGCCGCGGAGCGTATCCCATATGGCTGATGATCGGCCCGTATCGCGCCAATACATGCAGCGCGTGTGCGATGATCTCCTGGCGCTGGGCTTGGTCGAAGCGCGCGACAATCCACGCCATAAACGCTCGCCGTTGATCACGTTGACGCGCGCGGGCACGGCGATGATCCGCGATATTGCGAAAGCTGAAGCGCCTTATGCGGGCATGATGATGGGCGGGCTTGACGAGGCCGATCTCGCGGCCTGCGCGCGCGTTCTCCAGGCGCTGGCGACGCGGCTTTCAAAGGAAGCCTTGCGCACTCTGGAATCTCGGCTGGGGCCTACAGTTTTGAAATCGCAGGAGGAAGCGTGATGCGCTTGGTTTTCGGTGCCTTTGTGATCTTGGTGTTTCAGGTTTTTGCTGTTGCTGCGCATGCACAATCCGGCCTTGAAGGCCTCTGGCACACGCAGGGCAATCGATCGATCGTCCGGGTCGCACCATGCGGCGAGGCGTATTGCGGAACGATCGTCAGTGTCGCGCCGAAGCCGGATGGATCGGTTTGGCGCGATACGCACAATCCGAACCCCGCCCTGCAACACCGCACGATGGAAGGTGTGCAAATCCTGTCTGGGCTGCGTGTGCGGGGCGCGGGCTGGTCCGGTGGCAAGATCTACAATCCCGCCGATGGCCGCACCTATGATGCGCGCGCGCGGCTCTTGGCGAATGGCAGCTTGCAGATCGATGGCTGCGTCGCGGTTTTTTGCCGCGCGCAAATCTGGGCGCAGGCGCAGGCGCAGTGACGCGGTGACCCATTCGCACCTCGCGCGCAGAACCTATTTAAGGAGAGCCGATGAGCCGATCTCGCGCCGATGCCGGGCACCTGGCCATGAAGCCGACCAAAATGTTCGGCGCCATCATGGAAGTGTTCAATGCGCCGGCCTATGCGCTGGCGCTCTCGCTTGTGGAGCAGGCACCCCATGCAGCGGTGCTGGAAATCGGCTTCGGCTCTGGCCGTTTCCTCGAACTGCTGCTGAAGCGGCACAAAACCATGCGGGCCTGCGGCGTCGATCCCACACCTGCAATGCTGGAACTCGCGCGCCGCAAGCCCGGCCTCAAGCGCGCCGGCGATCGTGCTGATCTGCGATTGGGTGAGGCATCGCGCCTTGCTTGGCCGGATGCGTATTTCGATGCGGTTTTGGCCATTCATTCGTTCCAGTTCTGGTCGCCACCGGAAACCTGTGTCGCAGAAGTGCGCCGTGTGCTGAAGCCGGGCGCACGCTTGATCCTGGTGCTGCGCGATCATGCGACGCGGGCCCCCGATTGGCTGCCGAATCCGATCAGCCGCAGCGGGCGGGAGGCCGAAGATACGATTGCGCTTTTGGCGCAGACGGGCTTTCGCGACATCGACCCGGCCGGCTCGGCCGGTTCGTCTCGGGCGCTTGTCGCCGCGGCGTGAACGGGCATTGCCCCTGAAGCGCGGTTTCAGCCCGCGTCCGCTTTCGCGGGATCGACCCAGCCGATATTGCCATCGGCGCGGCGATACACCATGTTCAGCTTGCCCGAGGCCGCGTTGCGGAACATCAAGGCCGGGTTTTCCGAAACCTCAAGCTGGAGCACGGCCGTGGCCACCGGCATGGTGCGCAGCACGGTTTGCGTCTCGGCGATGATCAAGGGCGAAAAGCCATTGGCCTCTGCGCCATTGGCCAGATGGGCCGCCTCTTCGTTTTCGTGCTCATCTTCCGGCGCGGCGGCCAGCACATAATAGGCACCGGTCTCGGCCGGCAATGGCCCGTTTTTGTGGTTTTTCAGGCGCTTGCGATAGCGCCGGACCCGTTTTTCCAGCTTGTCGAGGGCCGTTTCGAAGGCGATATGGGCGTCGGGCCCGGCCCCTTGGGCCTGCATCAGGATGCCGGAATCGAGATGGATCGATAAATCGGTGGTGAAATACACCCCATCCTTGCCGACGGTGACCACCGCATCTGAAGCGCGCGAGGAATACTTCTCCAAAGCGAGGGTCAATTCCTCGATGATCTTGGTTTGCAGCGCTTGCCCGACATCCACGTGCCGACCGGCGACTTGCACACGCATGATCTCTCCTTTTCGCGCTGACGCAACTGGCACCTAAAGCTAGCTGGCGTGCAGTTTGTGTCAACGCAATGACGATGCAGATCGGTCATTGGCCCAGATTCTCACGGGGAATTAACGCGCCATGCGCCGGCGGCGTTCCACCGAGGAGGGGATGCGCATGGCTTCGCGGTATTTGGCCACGGTGCGCCGGGCGATCTCGATGCCGGCTTCGCGCAGCACCTCGACGATGCGATCATCGGAAAAGATATCGCCATCGCGCTCGCCATCGATCATGGCTTTGATGCGGTGGCGAACCGCCTCGGCGGAATAGGATTCGCCCCCATCGGCGGCATGGATCGAGGCGGTGAAAAAATACTTGAGCTCGAACACGCCGCGCGGCGTCGCGATATATTTGTTGGATGTCACGCGGCTGACGGTGGATTCGTGCATGCCGATGGCATCGGCCACCGCCTTGAGATTGAGCGGGCGCAGCATGGAAACGCCAAAGGCCAAAAAGCCATCCTGCTGGCGCACGATCTCGCGCGCCACCTTCAAAATGGTGCGGGCCCGCTGATCGAGGCTTTTCACCAGCCAGGAGGCGCTGGCGGCGCATTCGGTGATGAAGGTTTTTTCGGCTTCTCCGCGGGCCGCCTTGCTGACCTGGGCGGCATAGCGGCTGTTCATCAGCACGCGCGGCAGGGAATCGCTGTTGAGTTCGACGAACCACGATCCATCCGAGGCGCGCACCACATAAATATCGGGGATGACGGCCTGGATCGGGCCCCCGCCAAAGGCCGCGCCGGGTTTGGGCGTCAAGGCCCGCACCTCGGCGATCATTTCGGCGAGATCCTCGCCATCCACGCCGCAGGCGGCCTGCAAAGCCCGCATATCCCCGCGCGCCAGCAGATCGAGGCGCGCGATCAACGCCTCCATGGCGGGATCGAAGCGGGCGCGCGCTTTCAGCTGCAAAGCCAGGCATTCGGAGAGGGAGCGGGCCATGATGCCGGCCGGCTCAAAGCGCTGCATGGCGCTGAGCACGCTTTCCAGCCGCTGCAGGCTGCAGCCCAATTGCGCGGCCATGTCGGGCAAATCCACGCGCACATAGCCCCAATCATCCAGGCGATCGATCAAGGCGGCCCCGATCAGGCGCGTTTCGGGGGAAAAGCCGGCCAATGTCATTTGGTTTTCCAAATGGGCCGGCAGAGAGATCGGCTCGGGCGCGGCGATATCGAGCCCGTCCCCCAATTCCTCAAAGCTGCGCCCCGTTCCCGCCTTCGACCAATCCATGGCCGGCGCGGCCCCGGCCTCCGCCAGCTCGGCGATCGAGAGATCGGGGTGCAGATCGGGCAAGGCCACATCCAGATCCGCCTGCTCGGCGTGCTGGGGGCCATCAGCTTCTTCGAAGGGATCGGCCTCCGGCTCGGCGCGTTCCAGCAGGGGATTGCGCTCCAGCTCGGCATCGATAAAGGCTTCCAGCTCGATCGCGGAAAGCTGCAGCAGCTTGATGGCCTGCTGCAATTGCGGCGTCATGATCAGGCCCTGGCCCTGCCGCATTTCCAAGCGAGGAGATAGCGCCATGGCTCCAGCCCCTAATTGGAAAACCGCTCGCCGAGATAGACACGGCGCACGGATTCATCGGCCATCACCGCTTCGGGCGCACCTTCGAACAGGACTTCCCCCGAATAGATGATATAGGCGCGATCCACGATATCGAGGGTTTCGCGCACGTTGTGATCTGTGATCAATATCCCGATGCCGCGCTGTTTCAAAAACACGATCAGCTCGCGGATATCGTTGATGGCGATGGGATCGATGCCGGCGAAGGGCTCGTCGAGCAGGATGAAAGAGGGCCGGGTGGCCAAGGCGCGGGCGATTTCCACGCGGCGGCGCTCCCCGCCGGAAAGGGCCGTGGCGGGCGAATTGCGCAGATGATCGACCCGCAATTCGGCCAGCAATTGCTCAACGATGGCGGCCCGCGCCGAGCGTTTGGGCTCGACCAGCTCGACGATGGAGAGCACGTTTTCCCAAACGCTCATGCCGCGGAAAATCGAGGGTTCTTGCGGCAGATAGCCAACGCCCAGCCGGGCGCGCTGATACATGGGCAGCCCGGTGACATCCTCTGCGTCTATCAGGATCTGCCCGTGATCCACCTTGATCAACCCCGTAATCATATAAAAGCAGGTGGTTTTGCCTGCGCCATTGGGCCCCAGCAAGCCGACAACCTCCCCGCGGCCCAAGGACAAGCTGACATTCTTCACCACTTGGCGGCGGCGGAATGATTTGCCGATGGACACGGCCGCCAATCCGGCCCCTGGGGGCTGCATGGGCGTGAGCAGTGTGCGGCTGGCTTCGCCAGTTAGGCTCATGATCGCGTCACCTGCCTAAGATTCCATGAATTGATGCTCATTGCTTTACCCCCGGAGCGGCCGGATTGATGCGCTGCGGATTGATGCGGCCTTGCACGCGCTTGCCCGGAACCTTGCCGGGATTGAAACGCGCCTGGCCGCTGGAAATCTGCATGATCAGCACATCGCCGCGCGTGATGTTGTCCCGATTGGCGACAACGACATTGCCCGTAAAGGTGACGGTGTCGATTTTGGTTTCGTAAACGGCGATATCGCCACGCGCTGTCTGCCCGGCGCGCACATAATGCACATCGCCCTCGGCCAGGATCTTATCGATATCGCTGGATTCGATGGATTGGGCGCTATTGTTGCCTTGATCGGCGAGGTAAAGGGTTAATTTATTGGCCTGCAGGCGCGCATCATTCTGGATCACATCGACATTGCCCGTCAGGATCAGGATATTCTGCTTCTCCTGATATTCCAGGAAATCCGCGCTATAGCCGATCGGCCCGCCATTGCTGCTCAATTGCGCGTGGGCCAGGCTGGGCAACAGGCCGGCCAGGAACGCGCCCAAAGCAAACGCCGCATGGGCGGGGCGCTTAAGGGGCACGATCCTTGAGGTGCCACCCTGATGCGGATCCATGCCGCGCGTTTTCATGGCAGTTTTCTTTCTTTCTCGATCACGCCGCGCACCTTGCCGCGCAGGATGATTCGCCCCTCAAGGCTGAAAATCTCGTAGGCCTCGGCGCTGACGCTGCCAAGGGGGCCTTCTCCGGTCACGCCCTGATCGCCGCTGGCGATATTGGCCTTGGTGTTGATTTCGGCGGTGGGGGAGCGAAAACGGTTTCCATGGGCATCGTTCAGTTCCACGCCGCCGCGCAGCACCAAGCGATGCCCGGCGCTGTCATAATCGCCATTGGGCGAGGCCAGGCGCTGCTTGTTGGCGTTCTCGAACACGGGCTGGCGCAGCGCGATCGGCCCATTGTCACCGAAACTGCGCACCGCGCTTTCGGCTGAAACAGAAAACTCGCGCCCCTCCGCATCGCGCCCCAAAAACTTTGGCCGCACCAGTTCGATCGCCTCTTCGGTGCTGACCTTCGCGGGCGCGGCGAAGCGTTCGGTCAGCGAATGCACCACGGCAAAGACGATGACCGAGCCGCCGCTCAAGGCCGAAAGCGCGATGAAAACCGTGCGCGCCCAGCGCAGATTGCGCGCCTGCTTGCGCGCTCTGGTCATCGAGACATGGCGCGATTGGGACCAGGCGGCCGCATCGCCCACGCCTGCGCCCGCGCCCAGGCCACCAGGCCCGGTTGTGGTGGGCGCGGCCAGTGGGGGAAGGGTGATCGGCGTGTTCATGTGATCCATGTTGTCGTGTTTCGCGGCGCAAGCAAGGCAGCCCGGGCCCGCGCGCCGTGAGCGGGCCTGTTGCGGCCACCTTAACTGCTATGCGAGAAAATATCGATATCGGGCCAGCCGGCCAGATCGAGCAAAGCGCGCGTTGGCAGAAAATCAAAGCAGGCCTGCGCCAGCGCCATGCGCCCTTCACGCATCAGAATGGCATCGAGCCGATCCTTGAGCGCATGCAGATGCAGCACATCGGCGGCGGCATAGAGCAATTGGCTGTCGCTGAGCTGATCGGCCCCCCAATCGGAGCTTTGCTGTTCCTTGGAAACATCGCGGCCGAGCAATTCCTTGACCACATCCTTCAGGCCGTGGCGATCCGTATAGGTTCTGGCCAGTTTGGAGGCGATCTTGGTGCAATAAATCGGGGCCATCAGCAGGCCGAATTGTTTGCGGATCATGGCGATATCAAATCGGGCAAAATGCAACAGTTTGAGCACGCCGCCATCGCCGAGGATGCGCATCAAGCGCTCCGGCGGCGCGGCCCCTGGCAAAATCTGCACGAGATGGATGTGATCCCCGCCGTCACTGAGCTGTACAAGGCACAGCCGATCGCGCCCAAAATCCAGCCCCATGGCCTCGGTATCGACGGCCACGGGGCCGGAAAAGCGCACGTCTTCGGGCAGATCGAAGCGGTGCAGAAACACCGAGACCGCCCGCCCTTCGCTGCTGAGACTCAATCGGCGTGTCATGCCCGCTTTCCCATCGGGCGGCCCCGTGCCCATGCCCTTGCGCAAGACATAAGCGCTCAAGCGGCCGGTGCCAAACTGGAAATTGACCAAGCTGGGGGCGTGATCACGCGATCTGCCTCCAGCTTGGCCCGCGCAGTGCGGATAATCAGAACTTGTAGCGCGTCGTCACTCCGAATGTGCGCGGCTGATTGGTCGAGAAGGCAAGGCGCGCCCGCCCGCCGCGTTCGCGATCGAAGGCCAATTGGGCATTCTCATCGATCAGATTGTTGATGTAAAAAATCACGCTGACCCGGTTGGGGAAATCCAGCCCGGCGCTGAGATTGACCAGCTGGTAGCTGTCCAATTCCAGATCGAGCACTGTGGCATTGTTTCCGCTGGCCCCGCCGAAGGGCAGATTGGAGACGAAGGACCGCGGATTATCGACCTGATCGCTGGGCTGGGTATAGCGCGTGCCGACATGCTGCAGCGAGGCCGAGACATAGGCCTCGATCGCTTTGGGAAGCGAGAAATTATAGGTCACATTGGCCGAAAGCTGGAAATTGGGCACGGAAGCCAGGCGATTGCCGTTCTGGATGCCGCCGATGATGTCGTTATTTGGGCCCCCGCGCACGGTGGAATCAAATTCCGATTGCACCAGGCTGCCGGACAGGCCCAGATCAAGGCCGCGCACAGGCTGGGCCTTGATTTCCCATTCCACGCCCACCGTGTGGGCCTTGGGCACGTTGAAGGAAATCCGCGAAGAGCAGCTGCCGGCATCGAGCGTGACCTGCAGATCGCTGATATCGGTATAGAAGGCTGCGGAATTGAAGGTCAGCCCCGGGCGGCGCGCCTTGAAGCCCACTTCGTAATTCCACAGCGTTTCATCATCATAGGTCTGAAACCCGCCAAACGTGGCCAAATCCGCGCCCTGGCACAGCGGCACGTTGAGCGGATCATTGACACCGCCCAGCCGGAAGCCGCGCGATGCCTGCGCGTTCACGGTGAAATCCTCGGCCAGCTCATAGCTGAGCAAAAAGCGCGGGGTGAAGCCGTTGGAGCGCGTGGTATCTTCGCGCCCGGTATCGCCATTGGCGAACAGCCCGCCCGAGGTGATGGTGCGATCCTCGCGGAAGGTATAATAGCGCCCGCCCGCCGTGAATTTCAGCTTGGGGAGGATTTCATAGCTAGCCTCGCCAAAGCCGGCGATCTGGCGAATGTCGTAGGGCAATAGCGAGTTGAAGGGCGAATCCGCAGTGAAACCATTCCGGGTTTGCGCCGCGGTTGGCAGATTGTTGCGGGGATCGGCATCGGCATTGACGATCGCCGCGCGCGCATCCTGAAACGCATCAAAGCCGGGCGTGGGCAGGGTCTGCTGGTAATTGCGATCGACGGTGGAATAGAAGGCCCCAAACACCCATTGGAACGGCCCGCTGCCGGTAGAGGCAAAGCGCAATTCCTGGGTGAATTGGAACAGCTTGGTGGAATCCAACAGATTGGAGGGAAGGCGCACACCCGCGGCCGGGAAGCCGAGATCGACGGATACCGATCCCGTCAGCGCGCTGGCATCGCGGCTGACCAGGATATCGCGATTGGTATAGCTGGATACGGCCGTTGCCTCGACGGGGCCGAAATTGGCGTTGACCACCGCATCGGCGATGATCGTCTCGTCATCGAAACCTTCGCGCAGCAGCAGGAATTGCTGGCGCTCATCGAAGGTGACGGGCGCGCGCGTGGTGGTGAAGGGGTTGGCGAACAGGTTGAACACCTCCTCGCGGTTGAAGCCGTTATACTGCTGCTTTTGATAGATCACCCGCGGGGTGATCGTCAGCCATTCCACGGGCTTGAGGGTGAAGGCCAGGCGCCCGCCATAGCGGCTGCCCGAATTGACATCCTCATCAATGCTGCCGCCCTCGCGCAGCGCATCGATATAGCCGCCATAGCGCGTGTAATAGCCCACCGCCCGCACGGCCAGCTTGTCCCGCACCAGGGGGATATTGATCGCGCCCTTGGCCCCGCCGCCAATGCCGCCGCCGCTGATGCCGTTGACATTGCCCTCAACCTGGCCCTCGACGACATCGAGTTTGGGCTGGTTGGTGATATAGCGCAGCGTGCCGCCGATCGAGCCGGAGCCGAACAGCGTGCCCTGCGGGCCGCGCAGCGTTTCCACCCGGTTGAGATCGAAGAAATCGAGATCAGGGGTGAACAGCGAAAGCGAAATCACCGACTCATCGATATAGATCCCGACTTGCTCCTTCACGCCAGGCTGATCGCGCACAACCTGGCCGGCCGAGACCCCGCGGATCGAAACCTGGCTTTGCCCCGGCCCGAGATTTTGCACCACGAGCCCGGCCACATTGCGTGACAATTCTTCGATCGTGCCGATGCCGCTGCGTTCCAATTCCAGTTGCGACAAGGCGTTGATGGAAAAAGGGGTGTCCTGCACTGTCGAAGAGCGCTTCGAGGCCGTGACGATGATTTCGTCCGAAACGGCGGCATTGGGGGCCGGGTTGGCGGGCGTTTGTGCCATCGCCGCCTGCACGCCGCCCAGGCACATGATCACCGCCATGGTCGAAACCGCCAACCGGGATTTGGCGCGATGGAGTGCACGTCGTGAAAAAGCCGCTCGCATGATTGTCCCCAATTTTTGAGATGGGCCCTCAACCTTGTGATGGTGCCTCACCTGATCGTGAAAAGCTTATGGTCAGGGGGCGCTTGGTCAAGGCACCATCGCTCGAAACGGGAAAAGCAGTGCGATGGCTGGAAGCGCATGTGCAGATTGTGTATTGTGTGTGGCAATTCGGTAACGCTGACTGCGTTCAGGGGGCGGTGCATGGAGGGATGCCCGCATGGAAGAAGTGTTCGACATACGCCGCGAAGTGCTGCTTGGTTGGCAAATTCATCCATTTCCTGTTGGTGCGGGATCGTGGTTTTGAAGGAATGCGTGGGCATATGGTTGCATTCGTTACCGGGGCCAGTGGATTCGTTGGCTCGGCACTTGTCCGTCTCTTGATCGGCCGGGGAGAACAGGTTCGGGTTTTGTTGCGTGCCGGTAGTGATCCGGCCAATCTGGCCGGGCTGGATGTGGAAATCGCCATCGGGGATTTATGCGATCCGGTCTCTTTGGCGCGCGCCACCCGCGGGGCGCAAAGCGTCTATCATGTCGCGGCCGATTACCGGCTGTGGTCGCGGCGCGACGAGGATATCTTCCGTTCCAATGTTGACGGCACGGACAATGTGCTGCGCGCTGCCGCGGAGGCGGGGGCAAAACGCATCGTCTATACCAGCAGCGTTTGCACGCTCGGCGTGCATTCCGATGGCGTTCCGGCCGATGAAGAAACGCCCGTCTGCGAAAAAATGATGATCGGGGCCTATAAGCGCTCCAAATTCCTGGCGGAGGAAAAGGCCCGCGAATGGGTGGCGCGCGGCGCGCCCATCGTGATCGTCAATCCCTCCACGCCGATCGGCCCGCGCGATATCAAGCCGACGCCAACCGGGCTCCTGGTCAAGCAGGGGGCGTTGGGGCAAATGCCGGCCTATGTGAATACCGGCCTCAATTTCGTGCATGTCGATGATGTGGCCGCCGGCCATTTGCTGGCCCATGACAAGGGCCGCGTGGGCCAGCGCTATATCCTTGGCGGGTATAATCTTTCGCTGCGCTCTTTATTATGGCTGATCGCCGATCTGGTTGGCCGCCCCCCGCCCGAGGCGGAAATCCCCCGTCTGGCCATCTATCCCGTGGCCTTTGTCGCCGAAGCCATCAGCCGCATCACCGGGCGGGCCCCCTTGGCGACCGTGAACGGCGTGCGCCTCGCCAAAAAGTTGATGTATTTCACCTCCGCCAAGGCGCAGGCCGAATTGGGCTATTCTTTCCGCCCCCTGCGCGAAACCCTCTATGAGGCGATCGCCAGTTTCGGCGTGCCGCTGCGGGGCTGCCGGCAATCGGCAGATGGCTTGCACCGGGCCCTGGCTGGGCCGCTTTTGGCGGAATCGGTCACGTGATCCCGGCCACCCAGCCCACATTCGTGGTCAGCACCGGGCGTTGCGGCTCGACCCTGCTTTCGGAATTGCTGCAAGTGCATCCCGACGTGCTCAGTGTTTCGGAATTGTTCATGGCGAACAATATCCGGGCCTTTGTGCATGAGCAATTGAGCGGGCGGGCCTTTTGGCGCCTGCTGGCCAAGCCGCGCTCGCCCATGCGCAAAATCCTCACGCCCGATACCTGCCCGGATGAATTCAAGTATGATTTCTCGCGCAGCAATCTGTTTCGCCAGCACACCTTGCCGCCTTTATTGTACATGGCTTTGCCGCGCTTGAGCACCGAGCCGGAAGTCCTGTTTTTTGAACTGGAGGCGGCGATCACGCCCCGGGGCCGCGCGCCCCTGGCCGAGCATTACCGCTTTTTGTTTGAATGGCTGCGCCAGCGTCTCAATAAAAAGATTTGGGTGGAGCGCTCGGGTGCGTCGCTGATCTTCGTGGATTCCATGGCGCGGCTGTTTCCCGGCGCGAAATTCCTGCATCTTTATCGCGATGGGCGCGAAACGGCCCTTTCCATCCGAGATTATCCGCCTTTGAGCCTATTGGCCCAATCCTGGTTCGAGGCCAAACGCTATGGCGTGGATTTGCTGGCCCCGCCCTTTCGTATCGGCGAGAGCCGGGTCTTGGCCTGGGCCGAAGGCCTGCTTGGCCCGCTTCAGCCCATTCGCCAGCGTTTGCGCACCAAGATCGATGTCGGCGTGGTCGGCGAATTCTGGTCCAGGATGGTGCTGAGCGGCCTCAAAAGCCTTTCGGCCTTGCCGAGCCAGCAGGTGCTGAGCCTCAGCTATGAGCGCCTGGTCGCCAGCCCGCAAGAAGCGCTCAAAGAGGTGATGGATTTCATCGATCCGACGCTGCCCCAGGCCGATTGGATCGCCCAGGCCGGCCAGATGATCCGGGCACCGCGCGCGCGCCGCCATGGCCTCAGCGCCGCCGAAAGCGCCCGGCTGGATCAGGCCTGCGCCTCGGGCCTCAAAGCTTTGGGCTATGCGCCGTCCTAGCAGCCTGTCGGGTTCACCGGCAAATCATGCTAGGTTTGCCCCATGGCGAC
>CAZAGL010000021.1:0-15860 GCA_964484435.1 uncultured Caulobacteraceae bacterium | reverse complement strand
CATGGATTGACCCGCACCCTAAGACCGGTGGATAGCATGCGTCATGGTCAAACCTGGTGTGCGCAACAGTTTAACCGATGTCACTGGATTTCTTGTTGGTCAGGCGCAGGATGCGCAGATCGGCACCGGCGTCAGCGTGATCGTGTGTGAGCGCCCGGCCGTGTGCGCGGCCGATGTGCGCGGCGGCGGGCCGGGCACGCGCGAAATCGATCTCCTGGCCCCGGAAAATCTGGTGGAGGCGGTGGATGCCGTGGTGCTCAGCGGCGGCTCGGTTTACGGGCTGGGCGCGGCCGATGCGGTGACGGCCGCGCTCGGTGCGCAGGGGCGCGGCTTTCCGATCGGGCCGGGTGCACCGCCCGCCCCGATCGTGCCGGGTGCCATTTTGTTCGATCTGCTCAATGGTGGCGATAAGGCCTGGGGGCAAACCCCGCCTTATGCCCGCTTGGGGCGCGAGGCATTGGCGGGTGCCGCCAAGGATTTCGCGCTGGGCAATGCCGGTGCCGGTTATGGGGCCTTGGCCGGGGCCTTGAAGGGCGGGCTGGGCAGCGCCTCATTGATCCTATCCGATGGGGCCTGCATTGGGGCGCTGGCGGCGGTCAACAGCTATGGCTCGGTGATCATGCCGGGAGAGCACGCCTTTTGGGCCTGGCCCTTTGAGATCGATGGGGAATTTGGTGGGGTGCGGCCCAATTGCGCCCTTGCCATTGATCCGCTGGATTGGGGCCTGGCCAAAAGCCAGGCTTTGCCGCGAGCCAATACCACCTTGGGGATCGTGGCCTGCGATTATGCCTTGACGCCCGCGCAGGCCAAACGCCTGGCCGTGATGGCGCAAGATGGGCTGGCCCGGGCCATTCGGCCCATCCACGCCCCGTTCGATGGCGATGTGGTGTTTGCTTTGGCCTCAGGCGCACGGCCCTTGCCAGAGCCCGCGCCCCGGGCCTTGGCCATTTTGGGGGCGGCGGGCGCCGATGTGCTGGCCCGGGCCGTGGCGCGGGGCGTATTCGAGGCGGTCAGCCTGTTTGGCCGCCCAGCCTATGCCGATCTGGTGCGCGGGGCATAAACTCGGCGAGCGGCTCAAAGCTTGCACAATTCCTTTTGAAAACGGCTTTGAAAACGGCTTTGAGATGCAGGGCTCTGAAATTGTCATCGCCTTCGGGCTGGATGCCGGCTATGCGGCCCATGCCGGGGCGGCCATCGCCTCGATCGTGGCGGCCGCGCCGCAGCGCGTCTATCGCTTTGTCATGCTGCACGATGGTGTGCCGGCCGATCTCCAGGCGCAGGTGCAGATGTGTGCGCCGGGCGCGCGCTTTGATTGGCTTTCCCCGCCCGAGGACTTGCTGGCCTGCAATCAGGTGTATGGCCATGTTTCGCGCGCCACCTATGCGCGTTTCGCCATCCCCGATCTGCTGCAAGATTGCGCGCGCGTGCTGTATGTCGATTGCGATGTGATCGTGCTGGCCGATCTGGCACCGTTGTTCGCCAGCGATTTGCAGGGTGCTGCTTTGGGGGCGGTGATCGATCACTGGATCGATCCGTTGGCCTTTGCCGAGGCCTGGGGCCTGGAGCGTGCCAATGCGCGCTATTTCAACGCCGGAATACTCATGCTGGATTTGGATGTGCTGCGCCGGGAGGGCGGCTTTGCCCGTGCCCTGGAAACCCTGAATACCCAGGGATCCCGCCTGCCTTATATGGATCAAGATGCCCTGAACCAGGCCTTTTGGGGGCGCTGGCACCAGCTCGATCGCGTCTGGAACGTGCAGCGCGCGGCCGTGATGCGCGGCTTCGAGGCCGCCGCGCAGGCCCGCGATGGCCTCGAAACCCGCCGGCCCAAAATCGTGCACTATACGGGCCGCGAAAAGCCCTGGCGGCGGGGCACCTATCACCCCTATGCGGGGGCTTATCTGCAGGCCTTGGCCCGCACGCCCTTCTGGGATAAAGTGTTGGCTGCCGGCGGGCCCGTGTGGCATGAGCGGATGCGCGCCCGATGGGACTGGGCCCGAAAGGCCCTGTCTTTTCCGTCATGACCATGTCGCGTGCCCGATTGACCGGCCTGTTGGCCCGCCTGTTCCGCTATGTCGTCAAGGGGGATGGCAGCGATCGGGGCGTGGCTGTCGCCGTGCGCGAGGCCTTTGTCTGGAACATGATGAATCTCCTGGTCACCCAGGTGCTCGGCTTGGCCATTTTCGTCATGCTGTCTTACCGGCTGCCCCCCGCGATTTTTGGGGTTTTTGGCCTGGCTCTGCTGCTGATCGATCTGTTTTCGCAGCAATTGAAGGCGGCGGCGCAAGATGCCATCGTCCAGCGCAACAGCTTTACGCCGGCCACCCTCTCGACGGCGTTTTTCTGCCTGCTGCCCGTTTGCGCTTTGGTGCCTCTGGCCGCCTGGGGCCTTAGCGGGCCGATTTCGGTTTGGTTCAAAAATCCGAATTTGAGGGAAATTCTTCCCGTGCTGGCGCTGAGCGTGCTGTTCGTGCCGGCGCAGGCGGTGTGCGAGGCCATGATCGCCCGCGTGTTTGGCTTTCGCACCATCGCCTTGCGCAATATGGGCGCGGTGCTGATCGGCGGCGCGGCCGGCATCTGGATGGCCTTTTCGCCCGCGGCCGAATGGGCCTTGGTGGCGCAGCGTCTGGCGCAGGGCGCGTTTGCCGTTGCCTTTTTGATGTACAATACCCGCTGGCGGCCGCGCGCGCTGTTCGATGGGCAGATCGCGCGGCAATATGCATTGGCGGCCTTGCAGCTTTGGGCCGCGCAGATCACCGCGGTGGCCGCCTCGCGCCTCGGCGAGGGCATTGTCGGGATCAAGCTGGGGGCGGCCTCTTTGGGCCTGATGCGGGTTGGCGGGCGCTTTGTCGAGACGCTGCACGGCACCGTGACGAGCCCGATCAGCAATCTGTGGGTGCCAGGGCTGGCGCGGGTGGGCGATGATGTCCAGGGGCGGCGCAATTTCGTGCTGGATCTGCTTGCGCTTTCGGCTTTTTTCAGCGTGCCAGCCTTCGCGGGGCTTGCTTTGGTGGGCCATGATTTCGCCGATGCGGTGCTTTCCAAGGAATATGCCGCAACCGGCATGGTCATTACCCTCTTGGCCGTCATGCAGATCTGGACGCCTTTGGGCTATTTCCGCGATGGGGTGCTGGCCGGTTTGCGGCGCAACCAGACGCGGCTTTGGCTGTCTCTTCTCGATTGCCTGTTGACCGTTCTGGTCACGCTTTATGCCGTGCGCTTCGGGCTATACGGGGTTTTGTGGTCCTGCGTGATCCTGGGCGGGGTGTTGACCACCATCGTGGTCTTCGTGCTCAGCGGCGTTCTGGGCATGCCCATCCGCTCGTATCTGGGCGCGGCGGCCCCGGCCTATGTCGCCGCGGCGGGCATGGCGTGTGCCGTGCTCAGCCTACAGGCGCTCACCCCCGATATGATGCCCTTGCTGCGCCTGGCATGTGGGGCGGGCCTTGGCGCATGCGTCTATCTGGGCATATTGGTGCTGGCTTTCCGGCCCTGGCTGATCCGGGCCTGGATCACGCTGCGCGGCCGCCCCGACGCATGATTTGGCGCGGATGAATGGGTCATCAGGGCCGCTCGCGCCACAGGGGGCGCAGGCCCAGCTTGCCCAGGGGCCAATCCAGCAGCGAATCGAGCATGTCGATCGGCCCGGGCCTGAAGCCCAATTGGGCCAGGTTTTCGCGGTGCTTGGCGGCGATGCCCATCCCGTCTTGGCCCTGCATGGACCAGCGCGCCAATTTGCGCAGATAATAGCGCCGATAGCGCTGCATCAGGCGTTCATGTTCCTCCGGCGTGAACACGCGCGGGCCATAATGCTGCAATTGCGCGTATTTCTGGAACAAATCCATATGCTCGCGTTCGAGAACCGTGCTGGAGACCGAATGGGCGTGCACGCGCGTCATGCACAGGCTGTCCTGGACGAAGGCGAATTTGCAGCCATTGGTCAGCAGATCGAGGCAGGCATCCAAGTCCCAGCCGGAAAAGCGGCCATCGAACAACAGCGCGCGCATGGCGATGGCGTCGCGGTGCAGCATGATGTGCGGGGCCATGATAAAGCTTTGCCCCGTCAGGCTGAGGCGCGCGGCCTCCTTGCCTTCCAGGACCAATCGATCCTTGGGCCAGCCGAAATCATTGTCCCGGCCCAGGCAAAAATGGTTGCTGCTGATCATGCCGATATCGGGCGCGGCTTGGCTGGCCTCAACCAGGCGGGCGATGGCGTTTGGGAAAAGCGTATCATCATGGCACAATAGGCGCAGATAGCTGGCCTCTTTGGGTGCCAAGCCGAAAGCGGTGTTCCAGTTTTCGACTTGGGGCAGCGTTTGGGGATTGCGATGCACCAATAGCGGCACGCGCTGGCGCTGAAAGCGCGCCAGAATCTGCGCCGTGGCATCGGTGGAGGCGTTATCCAGCACCACATGCACCAGATTTTCATAGGTTTGGGCCTGAACGCTCTCCAGCGCCTGCGCCAGATAATCTTCCCCTTGATAAACCGGGGTGATCACAGCAACACAAGGCGATTGGGTCATGGTGTATCTCTTTGACGCTGTGCATCGATCGTCTTGCAGGATTTGGCGCAAGCTGTGCGAGGGCGCAATCGATTCTGCGGGCTGGGAAGCGGGAGTGCGGCAAGATGTTGGCGGAACGCATGGGGGTCATGGCCGCACGGCCAGGCAAGGTGTTCGTGCGGGGCGTGGCCCTTTCGGTTGGGCTGCGCGCGGCGTTTTTGGAACATTTCCAGGCCGTGCTGCGATCGCGCCAGGGCGCGATGATCTTCGCCCCCGATATGTCGTTGATCCGGCGGGCGACGAAGGATGCACGTTTGCGGGCCGCCTTCGCGCAGGCCGCCTTCTGCGTGAATGACGGGACGCCCGTCGCCTTGGCCGCCGGCCTGTTATCGGGCGTGGAGACACCGCGCTTTCGCGGTGTGGATCTCATGCGCGCCGTGTTTGCCGCGTCCGATCCGCAGGTGCGCCATTATTTTCTGGGGGGAACCCAAGCGGCGCTGGAGGCGCTGGCCGCCCAGATCGCCAGCCAGCCCAATGTCACCCTTGCCGGCTATCATTCCCCGCCCTTCACCACGTTCGAGGATATGGATTTGCCGGCCATCGCGGCGCGCCTGGAAGCGGCCCAGCCCCATGTGGTCTGGGTGTTTTTGGGGGCCCCCAAGCAGGAATTGGTTTCGGCGGCTTTGCACGCGCGCTTGCCGGGCATGATCTTCGTGGCAGTGGGCGCGGCGCTGGATTTCGCCACCAAGCCGGGGCGCGAGGCCCCGCAATGGCTGCAAAGGCTGGGCCTGGAATGGGCCTGGCGGCTGCTGAAAGAGCCAAAGCGCTTGTGGCGGCGCTATGTGGCCACCGTGCCGCTGGGCAGCCTGCTTTTGGCCGAAGTGGCGGTTCTGGCCGGCCTGCGGGCGCTGAGCGGCGGGCGCGGGCGCTTTGTGCAGCATCAGGGGGCCTGATGCCGGGCCAGATCACCAATCCGCCCATTCCCGTGATCGAGGTCATCGCGGGCTGGCCCGATCGCGGCGGCGGCATTTCGCAATATATGCGCTATGTGCTGGAAGAAAACGCGCGCGAAGGCTTGCTGGATGTGCGCGCCGTGCTGGATCCGCGCGGGCGCGATGGGGCCTACAAGACCGCTTGGCATTTGCCCAAGGCACTGATGGCGCTGTGGCGCGCGCGCGGCCGAGGGCCCAAGGCACCCGCCGTGCTGCATATCCATATCGCGGGGCGGCTATCGGTGGCGCGCAAATGCGCCATGCTGGCATGGGGCAAGATCTTGGGTTTTGCCTGCGTGCTGCATTACCACGAATATGGCTTTGCCGCCCATCTTGGGCGCATGCCGGCCTGGCTGCGCGCCATGGTGATCGCGCTGCTGCGCTGCGCCGATCATCATATCGTGCTCGGGGCCATCGAGCTGGAGCGCCTGCCGCCCTTGCTGAAACGCGAGCCTGCGCATTTCACCATGGTGTGCAATGGCGTGCCGCGCCGCGTTCTGGGGCTGGCGCGCCAGCCCGAAGCGGGGCGCATCGTGTTTCTGGGCGGCCTGTCGGAGCGCAAAGGCGTTTCCGATTTGTTGCGCGCCTTGGCGCTTTTGCCGCCGCCGGCCCATCTGGTGCTGTGCGGGGGCGGGGATGTGGCGCGCTATCAGGCCTTGGCCAATGAGCTGGGCGTCGCGGATCGCTGCGCCTTCATGGGCCTGCAGCCCGCGCAGGAGGTGCAAAACCAACTGGCGCGCGCGCAGGTGTTCACCCTGCCCAGCTTCGCCGAGGGCTTGTCCATCGCGCTGCTGGAGGCCATGGCCATCGGCTGCCCCGTCGTCGCCACCATGGTGGGGGAGCATCCCCATGTGCTGGAGCCCAGCATCAATTCCCTGGTGGTTCGCCCCGGTGATGTGGAGGGCCTGGCCCAAGCGCTGGGCATTCTGTTGGCCGATGCGCCCTTGGCCGCGCGCCTGGGCAAGGCCGCTCAGGCCCGCATCGCGGCGGGCTTCACCTCCGATTTGGCGCTGCGCAAGATCGCCGATGTGCTGGCGATGCGCTCGCGGGCAAAGGCATGAAGCTGTGCGTGTTCAGCAAAAGCTGGCGCGAGGGGGCGGGCTGGTATGCCCAGGGCCTGGCGCAGGGTTTGGCCGAGGCTGGGGCGGATCTCGTGTTCATTGCGCCGCCGGCCTCCCCCGAGGAGCGCGAGCCGAACGCCCGCTCCATCTTGCGCCTGCGCACCGCGCGCGAGCGCGTGGATGGGGCGGGCCGGCTGACGCGGGCTTTGGCCTCGCTTCAGCGGATCGGCCTTGGCCTGTGGGCGCTGGCACGGGCGCGCCGGCGATGCCGCCAGTTCATTTTCACCACGCCCGAGCCTTTGCCCATCACCCTTTTGGCCATGCTCGCTTTGCGCTTTTGCGGCGCGGACATCACCTTCGTGGTGCATGATCCGCATCCGCATAGCTGGGCCTTGCCAAAGCCCTTGCGCTTCGTGGAGCGCGCCTTGCACGGTTTCAGCTATCGCCTGGCCAATCGCTTGGTCAGCCTGACGCAGGCCGGCCGGGCCGAGCTGATCGCGGCCTTCGCCATTGCGCCCAAGCGCGTGCATGTGATCCCGCATGGCGCGTTCAGCCTGCCGGTTTTGACGCCCTCGCCGACGGGCCAAAGCGTGCTGCTGGCCTTTGGGGCCATCCGCCGCAACAAAAGGCTGTTGGAAACGATCGAGGCGGTCAGCGCGTTCGGCGGCGATGTCCGCTTGATCATCGCCGGCGCGCCCGATCCGCGAGAGTCCGCCTATTGGCGCGCCTGCGAGGCGTTGATCGCCCGCAACCCCGGCCATTTCCAATGCGAGATCGGCTTTGTCAGCGAGCCGCGCTTGGCTGAGTTGACGGCCAAGGCCGATGCCTTTGTGCTGCCTTATGAAGATTTCGCTTCCCAGAGCGGCGTGGCGGTGCTGGCCGCCTTGAACGGGCGCCCGGTTTTGGCCAGCGCGGCGGCGGCCGGCGCGCTGTTTGAACTGGGCATGGCCGGCGTGGACATCGCGGGGCCGATCAGCGCCGCCACGATCACCGAGGCGCTGCACCAATGGCGGGCGATTTCGCCGACGGAATGGGCGCGGCGCTGCGACATTGCGCGGGCGCGCTTGGAGGCCCGTTTGGCCTGGCCACGCATCGGCCAGGATTTCTTGGCCATCCTTCAATAGGGCCCCAGCAAAGCCCCGCGCATCGCCCCCAAATTCCAATGATAGCGATAGAGCCGCTCAAACACATGTGCATCCGGGCGGCTGCGATCGAGGCGGGCGGCCTCCAGGGCCTGCTTTGCGGCCTGAACGGCGCTGGCGATGAACCAGCCGCCGCGCGCGCGCCAATCGCCTCCGCCTTGGACCTGCAAGATCACATGGCCGCGGCCATGGCGCTCGGCGCGCGTCAGCATGTAATCCAGGCTGGTATAATCGCGGCGCACGAAATGGCGCACGCTGGCCCCGCGCGCATACCAGAATTGGCCGCCCGATCGGGCCAGGCGCGCGATCATCTGGGTTTCGTCGCCCAAGGGAAAGCGATTGCCCCGCGTGGGGCCAAGCTTGGACGGGGCAAGCAGCAGCTCGCGGGCCTCTGGGGTGCGCATCAGATAATTGGGCCCATACACCTTGGCCACGGCATCGACGGGTCCCTCGGGCTCATCGCTCAGGGCGAACAGCACGTCGCGAAAGCCATCAACATGGCCATACCAGGGATCCAGCGGCTCGAAAGGCAGGGGAAGGATGGGGCCGCCAAACAGAACCGCCTCGGGATGGGCATCGGCGGCGGCCTCATAGGCCCGCAGCCAGCCCGGGCAGGGCAAGATATCATCATCGGTCATCAGCGTGAGATCACCGCTCAGCGCGCCGGCCCCCAGGCGTAAAGCGGCCATTTTGCCGGGCTCAGCGCAGCGCAGCAGCGTGATCGGCAAGCGGCCGGCCCAGGTTTCGAGCAAAGCGTGCGTCCCGTCGGTGCTGCCGTTATCGACCACCAGATAGCGGATGGGGCGCTGCGGCGGCTCCAGCACGGTGAGCGCATCCAGCATGGCCGGCCAAGTGCGCGCGCCGTTATACGTCGCGATCAGGATGTCGATCCCGTAGGGATTGGCCATAGGCTCCACGCGGCGCAAAATTTGTATAAGCGTTCCATTGCGCGTTCTCGCGCCAGGAGCAAGCGCCGTGCCGCGAGTGAGTGTGATCATCCCCGCCTGGAATGCGGAAAGCTATATCCGAGGCGCGCTGGATTCCGCGCTGAACCAAACCCTAGCCGATATCGAAGTGCTGGTCGTTGATGATGCCTCCAGCGATGGCACGGCCGATTTGGTCGCGGCCATGGCCTTGGCCGATCCGCGCCTGCGCCTCGTGCGATTGGCGCAAAATGGCGGGCCCAGCAAAGCACGCAATGTGGCGCTGGAAGCAGCCAAGGGCGATTACATCGCCGTCCTCGATGCCGATGATCGCTTCGCGCCGGCGCGCCTGGAGAATCTCCTGGAGTTTTCGCAGGCGCATGGGGCGGATATCGTGTTCGATAATCTGCTGCGCTGCCCGCTGGCCGATAGCGATGCGGGCGGTGAGCCGCATTTGCGCGCGCCACAGGATGCGCCTGCGCAACGCGTCGATCTGGAAATGTTTTTGGCCGCCAATCGCATGAACGGCTCGGATCGCACCATGGGCCATCTCAAGCCCATGATTTCCCGATCATTTTTGAAAGACAAGCAATTGCGCTATTGCGAGCATGTGCGCATCGCCGAAGATTTCCTGCTCATCTGCGAGGCGCTGGCCCAGGGGGCACAGGCCTGGCTGACCTCTACCTGTGGTTATAAATACTGGATCCGGCCGGGTTCGCTGTCCAAGCGGCCGATGGCCAATGATGTCGAGGCCATGCGCGCCAGTGATGATCGCTTTCGGGCCCGTTTTGGCAGCGCCCTGCGGCCGGGGGAACAGCGCGCGCTCGATGCCCGCCGGGCTGATCTCAACTCCATGGCCGCCTATCTGACCTGCCGGGAGGCGCTGCTCGGTGGGAGATATGGGCAAGGATTGGCGGCCATCGCCGCCCATCCTTCGGCGATCCAGCACGCCCGCCCGTTTTTGGCGCAATCACTGCGTGCTGCACTGCGACAAATGCGCCAGATTTTCAGGCCTGCGAAATCCACCGGCTAAAGCCCGTGCCTTTGCGCCAAACCATCAGCATCCTGTTTTATTTTGGGAATTCGGCAAAAAACCGAGGAAGTGGCGCGCGGTCAGGCCGGCACAATTCCCATTACGCGGCATGTGCGCCCTGGAAAGCTTCGCAGTCAATCCTTTGAGCGTTCACAAGTATTGATCGGTAATATATATTTAACGAGCATGGATTGCTGCCCTATTTTCTGCCAAATCGGAGGCATAGCTCGAATTTATCGGGGCTCGTTCCTTGATCGGGTGGGGGGATACGCGGTTTTCCCTAACAAGGGGAAATTTGGGGGGGCGCATCGGGGGAAGGCTGTTTGCTCAGAATTTCCCAGCGCGGACCGGAATTAAGGGCGTTTACATTTCGTTAGCTTTGCTGCAATGCACCTAAAATGCTGGCGTGCGGATTGCATTGGCTTCCTTGGGCGGGTGTCGCCCGGTGATCTGGATCGGATTTGGTCATGGACATGGGAAAATCGATGGAGATCGGCACGGCGGGCCGGGAATCGATTGCCGCTCCGCCTGCCCCGCGCGCACGCCGGTTTTTGCGCCAGGGTGCCTTTGGCCTGCCCCGCTTCACGGGCGCGCGCGGCGTGTTTCCGCGCGTTGTCAGCGAAGGGGGAGGCGATGGCCTGGGGGATATCCAGGTTTTTCCGGCGCCGGAACGCCCGCGGAGCGCTTCGCGCCAGGATTGGGCCATGCGCGCCGCCGATGTGGTTCTGGCCAGCCTGCTATTGGTGTTTTTGGCTCCGCTTTTGTTGGTGATCGCCTGGCTGGTGCGCCGCGATTCTGCCGGCCCGGCTTTGTTTCGCCAGACCCGCTATGGCTTGGGCGGGGTGCCGTTCACGATTTTTAAATTCCGCACCATGACCTGCGCCGATAACGGCCCGGGCATGATCCAGGCCACCCGCAATGACCCCCGCGTGACCAAGATCGGGCGCCTGCTGCGCAAAATGAGCCTTGATGAGCTGCCGCAGATTTTGAATGTGCTGAACGGGACCATGTCTTTGGTTGGCCCGCGGCCGCATCCGATCGCCATGGATTGGCGCTTTGCCCGCGAATTGCCCTATTATGGACACCGTTTTCTGGTGCGCCCTGGGATTACGGGCCTGGCGCAGTTTCGTGGATTTCGTGGAGAAATCACTTGCGATACGCAATTGCGCAAGCGCGTGCTGCACGACATTATTTGGGTTCGGCGTCGCTCTTTTGGGGGCTATCTGAAGATTTTGGTAATGACTGCCTGTGTCGTTCTCTTCCAGAGCGAAGCGTATTGAGGCCTTGACAGCTTGGTGTTTCAGTTTGGCGCAGCAGGGAGAGTTTTCCCGCAAGGAGTTGGGACGGCGATGGTGCGGTGCGATTGGCTGAAAGCTTGTGTGTTGAGCCTGCTGGCGATGGCCGTTTCGCTTGCGGGGCCATCGGTGGCCCTCGCCCAAACCCAGACGCAGGCCCCAGCGCAAACGCAGGCCCAGCCGCCGCCGCCCCCGCCTGGTGCCGCGTCGCGCGAAATTGCCCCGCCGGCGGGCATCACTATTCCGGCCGGCAATTCCTTGGGCGGCTATGTGCTGGGGGCCAATGATCGCCTGCGCTTGATCGTGTTCGGCGAGGAAAATCTCTCGGGCGAGTTTCAGATCGATTCCAGCGGCAATGTCAGCCTGCCCTTGATCGGCGAGACCAAAGCCTCGGGCCTGGATCTGCGCGCCTTCGGCCGCGCCATCGAGGCCCGCCTCGCCGATGGCTATCTGCGCGATCCCAAAGTCAGCGTCGAAGTGCTTTCGGCGCGGCCGTTTTACATTCTGGGCGAGGTTCAGCGGGCCGGGCAATATCCCTATGTGAGCGGCATGACGGCCCCCAATGCGGTGGCCACGGCCGGCGGCTTTGCGCCTTTGGCCGATCAGACCCGGGTGCTGATCAAGCGCGCCGGCCAGGCCAGCGAGACGGAATTCCCGCTCGATGCCCAGACGGAGATCGCCCCCGGCGATACCATTCGCGTCATCAAGGGCGCGTTTTTCATCCTCGGGGAAGTCAATGCCCCCGGAGAATATCCCTACACGCAGGGCCTTTCTGTCCTGCAGGCGGTGGCCACTGCCAAGGGCTTCACCTACCGGGCCAATCGTTCGCGCGCATTCATCCAGCGGGCCGGCGAATTGGTCGAGAAGTCCTACAAGATCAGCCCCTCTTTGACATTGCGGCCGGGGGATACGCTGCGTGTCGGGGAGCGGCTGTTTTGATCCACCCCAATCGGGGCGGATCGGGCGCGCCGGAACTGGCATGGAAATGGCAGGGATGGGCTTGACCTAATGGATTCCATCTATTCGAGGGGACGAAACGTGAAACTCAAGACCTTGCTCACCAGTGTCGCGGCGGCCAGCCTGCTGGCGTTTTTGGCTCCCTCCCTGGCGATGGCCCAAGATTTCGGCCCGCAGGAGAATTATTCCGTCACCGAGCGGCCGCGCCCCGAATATGATCCCATCGGCTTGGAAGTCGGTGCCTTCCGGTTCTTGCCGTATTTGACGGGCGATGTTGGCTATTATGACAACGTCTTTGCCGCGCAAACCAATCGCCAGGGTGATGTGGTTTTGGGCCTGTCTTCCGGCCTCGATGCCGCTTCGACCTGGTCGCGCCATCAGTTGCGCGGCAGCTTCCAATCGCGATCGGATTTCTTTCAGCGCTTCGAAGGCGAATCGCGCACCAATTATCGTGGGGATGTCGAGGGGCGTCTCGATTTGGGGCGCAATAGCGCGATCGGGGCCGGTGGCCTGTTCCGCCGCCAAGTGGAGCCGCGCACTTCGCCCGAAACGCCGGTCAATGCCGCGGAATTGGTGCGCTTCAACAATCGCTCGGTGTTTGTTTACGGCTATCACACCTTCAATCGCCTGCGCCTGACGGGGCGGCTGCAACGCACCGGCTATAATTTCTCGGATCTCGACACCCTGGATTTCGGCCGCATCTCTTTGGCGGATCGCGATCGGGTCGAGTACGAGGCCACCGGCCGGGCCGATTATTCCGTCAGCCCCGATACCTCGGTGTTTTTTGAAGGGGCCTGGAACCGCCGCGATTACGGCATCATCCCGGCCAGCGGCGTGGAGCGCAATTCCCAGGGGCAGACCTTCCTGGTCGGTGCCCGCACCAACATCACCCGCCTGCTGCGCGGGGAAGTGGCCGTGGGCTATCTGCGCCAGAATTATCAGGCGGCCAATGTCGATCGCGTCGGCAGCGTTTCCACCCGCGTGGCGCTCGATTATTTCGCCTCCCCGCTGACCACGGTGCATTTCGATGCCAGCCGCCGCGTGCTCGATACCGGGGTGCTGAGCAGCGCCGGCCTGCTGCAAACCGATCTCGGCCTGCAGGTTGATCACGAATTGCTGCGCAATGTGCTGTTGCATGGCGGCGTGGGCTATCAGCGCCAGGTGTTCCGCGGGCTGCCGCGGGCCGATCGCTATGTCAGCGCCGAAGCCGGTGCGAAATATCTGATCAACCGCAATCTCGCCGCAGGCATCTCCTATCGCTATCTCAATGGCCGATCCAACGATGCGATCAGCGGGCGCGATTATTCCACCAATGGCGTGAGCCTGTCTTTGACCGTGCAATTGTAGTGCCTTAGGTTCAGACAGATCGGAGCGATCGGTGACACTGTCTTTGGAAGCGAGGAATGGGGCAATGCCCGATAACGGCGCCCGTATACGTAAACCCTTGTTTCCGGTCAGCCCATCCATGATGGACGGCCCCGGCCCGCATTCTGGCGAGCGGCCCTCCGATTTCGGCCTCGGCGATTTTGTGCGGGTGCTGCGCCGGCGCCTTTGGGTGTTTGGCGCGGTGTGCGCTGGCGTGTTCTTGGCGATGGCCTTCTACACCGCCACCTCCACGCGCATTTATCAGGCCAATGTCCAGGTTCAGCTCAATCTGCGCAATGCCAACGCCTTTCCGAGCGCGGAATCCGTGGTCACGGGGCTTTCGGGCGATACGGCCGCGATCGATACGGAAACCACGATCTTGGGCTCGCGCAAGGTCGCGGAATTGGTGGTGGAAAGCCTCAAGCTGACCGATGATCCGGAGTTCGCGCCGCCCAAGGCGCGGCCCAGCTTGTTGAAATCGCTATTGAGCCTCACCGGCTCGAAGGCGGTGGCCAATCCGGAAATGGAATTGGCCCAGCGCAAGCAGATGGCCGTCACCAATTTGCAGGCTGCCATCAAAATTCAGCGCTCCGGCCTCACCTATATCGTTGATATCACCGCCAGGGCGCGCAGCGCCGAAAAGGCCGCTTTGATCGCCAATGCCTATGCCGAGGCCTATCTCAATCAGCAATTGGAAGCCAAATATGACGCCATCGCGCGCGTCAACGAATGGCTCAACACGCGCTTGACTTCCCTGCGCGAAGAAGTGCGGGTCAAGGAGCGGGCCGTCGAAGCGGTGCGCGCCGAAAGCGGCTTGACCAGTGTCGAGGGTTCCACCTTGACCGAGCAGGCCCTCTCCGAAATCAGCAGCCAATTGATCGAGGCGCGCGCCTCCCTGGCCGAGCGCCAGGCCCGCCTGCGCAGCGTGCAGGAGGGCACCGGCTCGGGGGATGCGGCCGAAGAGGCGCTGCAGAGCCCGGTCATCGCCAGCCTGCGCGGCCAGCAGGCCGAATTGGCCCGCCAAAAGGCCGAGCTTTCGGCCAAATATGATTGGAAGCACCCGGAAATCCGCCGCATCACCGACGAAATCGCCGATATCGATTCGCGCGTGGATCAGGAAGTGGCCCGCATCGTTTCGGGCCTGCGCAACCAGGTGGAAGTGGCGCGCCAGCGCGTCGCCTCGATCGAGGCCAGCCTTTCGGGCCAGCGCAGCGAGCTGGCCGGCAATAATGTGGCGGCCGTGCGCTTTCGGGAATTGGATCGCGATGCCGAATCCAGCCGCGTGCTCTATGAGGCGTTTTTGAACAAGGCCAAGCAGGTGGCCGAGCAGGTGGGTATCGAACAGGCCGATGCCTCGATCGTTTCGCGGGCCAATCCGCCGCTGTTTGCCGCGTTTCCCAACACCAAGCTGAATTACGCCATCGGCCTGGCTTTGGGCCTGCTCTTGGGGCTGGCCGCCGTGGTGCTGATGGAATTGCTGGAAACCAGCCTGCGTTCCGCCGAAGACGTGCAGCAGCGCCTGCGCACGCCCTGTCTGGGCAGCCTGCCCATGCTGGACAAAAGAGCCCGCACGCTGGACGGGGAATTGATTTCCCCGGAAAATTTCGTGGTCAAGCGCCCGCTTTCGCCCTTTGGCGAGGCCTTGCGGGGCTTGCGCGCTAGCGTGTTCTTTTCCAATGCCGAGCGCCAGGTTCGCGTCTTGGCCGTGACCTCGGCCGTGCCGGGGGAAGGCAAAACCACGACGGCGACGGGCCTGGCGCGCATTTCGGCTTTGGCGGGCTCAAAAACCATTCTCGTCGATTGCGATCTGCGCCGGCGCAGCGCCACCCATGCTTTGGGCCTGCAGGTCGAGCAGGGCCTGGTGGAAGTGCTGATGGGGAATGCCAAGCTCAGCGATGTGCTGCAATTGGATGCCGCCAGCGGCATGGATGTGCTGCCCTTGGCGCAGGCGGAATTCACCCCCCGCGATTTGCTGAGCGGCCCTAATATGGTGCAATTGATCACGCAATTGCGGGCCCGCTATGAAGTGATCATCCTCGATACCGCGCCGGTTTTGCCGCTTTCCGATAGCCGGGTGCTGTGTCCGCTGGCCGATGGGGTTTTGCTCATCGTGCGTTGGGGCCGCACGCCGGCCAGCGTCGCCAAGGAGGCCATGGACTTGCTGGCCAATCACGGGGCGCGCGTTTTGGGGGCCGCCTTGGATGGGGTGGATCGCGGCATTTTCGGGAAATTGATGTATGACCAGCCCGAATATTATGCCGATCTCTACAATTCCTATTACGTCCGCTAAGCGCCCAGCAATGGGCTGGCGGCTGGCCGCCGGGCTCGGGCTGGCGGCGGCCTGCCTGTTTCTGGCCTGGCATGCCGGCTCGGATTTGAGCGCCTTCAACGCGGCCGATCAGGGCGCGCGGGCTTTGCGCAGCGCCCAGACCATGACGGCCGGCACCGCGCGCGATGCCCAATTGGACAGCGCACAGATCGCCTTGCAGCGGGCCCTGGTCCGTCATCCCGAGGATGGATTGAGTTGGTCACGGCTGGCGGAAGTGCGCCTGCTGCAGGCCACGGGCGCGGCGCTGGGCAGCGTTTCGCC
>CAZAGL010000020.1:12962-16130 GCA_964484435.1 uncultured Caulobacteraceae bacterium | reverse complement strand
TGCTGACGCGCATAGCTTTCGGCAAAACCATCGCCGAGCTTTCGGTGTGGGAGCAGCGCATCGCCGAGGCCCGCATCGATATCGAAATGACGCGCCTTTTGTGCCTGAAGGCCGCCTATATGATGGATACGGTGGGCAACAAGGTGGCGCGCGCCGAAATCGCCATGATCAAGGTGGCGGCGCCGCGCATGGCTCTGCGCATCATCGATGACGCGATCCAGGCCTGGGGCGGGGGCGGGGTGTGCCAGGATCCGGGCCTGGCCAAGATGTATTCCGGCATCCGCACGCTGCGCATCGCCGATGGCCCCGACGAGGTACATAACCGCACCATTGCGCGCCTGGAGCTTGGCCGCCATGCCGGGCGCGCCATGCGCGATGCAGCCGAAGCCGAAGCCCGCTTGGGCGTGCCGGGGGCGCGCTGATGGGGGCTGCGGTTTTTCGCAGAAGCTTGTTTCACCTGCATCGGTGGATCGGTGTCTTGGTTGGTGTTCAAGTGGCTGTGTGGACGGCTTCGGGCTTGTTCATGGCGTTATCACCGATTGAGCGGGTGCGCGGGGCCTATCTCGTGCGCAGCGACAATCTCGATCCCATTGCGCTTGCCGAGGTGAGGCTGAGCCCGGCGCAAGCGGTGGCGATCGCCGGTGGCAAAGCGCGCGAAGTCAGCCTCAAATCGCTTCATTTGCGGCCAGCCTATCAGGTTTTGCTCATCGATGGCGGCCGCACGCTGGTCGATGCGCGTGATGGCACCGTGCTTTCGCCGTTATCTCAGGAATTGGCGCGTGCGATCGCCGTTGCCGGTTATCAAGGCAAAGGGCGGGTTCGGGACGTGATGTTTTTGACGAAGCCGCCGATCGAGTTTCGCCAAGGCGCGCCCGTTTGGCGGGTGCGGTTCGCGGATGCCGATCAAACCGCAGTCTATGTCGATCCCCGCACGGGACGGATCAATGCGGTGCGCACCCAGCTATGGCGCATGTATGATTTCTTGTGGGGCCTGCACATCATGGATTGGCACCAGCGAGAAGATTTCAATACGCCCTGGTTGCAGATCGCATCCGGCTTTGGGCTTGTGCTGGTGCTGTCTGGCCTGTGGATGGGCTGGACGCGCATTTTGTCGCGTGCTGGCCGGCGGCGCTGATTGGTGCCTTGCCGGGTGCGCCTGCTGTGCCTACACACACGCCTCCCGCATTGCTTGTGAGCAGTTCAGCTGATGGCCCAGACCAGCCCGTTAATGACCCTGATGATCGCCGCCGTGCGCAAAGCGGCGCGCGGGCTGGCCCGCGATTTCGGGGAAGTGGAACAGCTCCAGGTTTCCAAAAAGGGGCCGTCCGATTTCGTTTCCGCGGCCGATCTCAAAGCCGAAAAGGTGCTGCTGGAGGAATTGACCAAAGCGCGGCCTGGCTATGGCTTTTTGCTGGAAGAGCGCGGCGTGGTGGAAGGCAGCGATAAAACCCACCGCTTTTTGGTGGATCCCCTCGATGGCACGCTCAATTTTTTGCACGGTTTGCCGCATTTCGCCATTTCCGTGGGCCTGGAGCGCGAGGGTGAGTTGATCGCCGGCGTCGTCTATGACGTGATCAAGGATGAATTGTTCTGGGCCGAGAAGGGGCGCGGGGCCTATGTCAATGATCGGCGCCTGCGGGTATCGGGGCGCGCCAACCTGGCTGATTGCGTGATCGCCACGGGCATTCCGTTCCAGGGCAAGCCGGGGCATGAGCAATTCTACACGGAATTGGCGCGCATCACCCCCAAAGTGGCGGGCGTGCGGCGTTGGGGTTCCGCGGCCTTGGATTTGGCCTATGTGGCCGCCGGGCGCTATGATGGCTTTTGGGAGCGCAATCTGGCCCTGTGGGATATCGCCGCCGGCGTGGTTCTGGTGCGCGAGGCGGGGGGCTTTGCGCGGGAATTGGATGGCGGCGATTTCATGCAGACCGGCTCGATCCTGGCCAGCAATGCCGCTTTGGGGCAAAGCCTGCACCAGGCCTTGGCCGAGCCCAAGGCCGGGCGCTGAGCAGCGATTCGGGCGGGCGTTTGGCCTATTCTTCTTCGTCTTCGCCGCCGCGCTCATAAGATCCTGGGGCCACCGTATCGCTGGCCGGGCGTAGGCTGGCCCCCGCATCGATCGGGGCGAGCTTGCGGTTGTGCGCCGCTTTGCTGATCAGGGCATCGAGTTCGATCTGGGTGCACAGGCCCAAGGACACGGGATCCACCGGCTTGATGGCCGGGGCGTTCCAATGGCTGCGATCGCGCACCTGCTGGATGGTGGATTTGGTGGTGCCGATCAGCTTGACGATCTGCGCATCGCTGACTTCCGGGTGGTTTTTCAAAAACCAGGCGATGGCATCGGGCCGGAATTGCCGGCGCGCGATGGGCGTAAAGCGGGCGCTGCGGCGCTTGCGCTCGGGCAGATCGATGCGGTTCTGCTCCAATTCCTTGAGCTTGTAGGCGCTATCGGCCTCGCCGCGCGCGATTTCCTCGCGCGTCAAGAAGCCGCTGGAAATGGGATCCACGCCGCGGATGCCCTTGGCCACTTCTTCATTGGCGATGCCCTGGACTTCCAGCGGGTGCAGGCCGCAAAAGGCGGCGATTTGCTCGAAGGTGAGGGCGGTTTCCTCGATCAGCCAAACGGCCGTTGCCTTCGGCATGAGGACATTCGACATTGGGCGCTCCAAATGCATAACGCCCGGCAACCGCCGGGCGTTATGGTTGAAAATTGACAACCAAAGAGGATTCATACGCGGACTTTCCCCGCTTGCAAAGCCTGTTCCTCGAAATGCGTGCACAAAGATTGGGCAAGTGTGGCGAGAACTCAGTCAATCCTGTTCGAATAATTCCGCGGTATCGGGGCGCACGGGCGGGGGGCGCCGGCCCAGGCGCTCATAGGCGCGCGGCGCGGCCACGCGGCCCCTTGGGGTGCGCATGACGAAGCCCTGCTGCATCAGATAGGGCTCGATCACGTCTTCGATGGCATCGCGCGCTTCGGCCAAGGCGGCAGCCAAGGTATCGACGCCCACCGGCCCGCCGCCATAAGTCTCCACCAGCGCCAGCAGATAGCGCCGATCCAGCAAATCCAGGCCATCCTCCTCGACATCGAGGCGCAGCAAAGCCGCATCGGCGATGCCGGCCGTGATCACATGGCCATCGGCTTGGGCGAAATCGCGCACGCGGCGC
>CAZAGL010000020.1:0-12952 GCA_964484435.1 uncultured Caulobacteraceae bacterium | reverse complement strand
GATTTCCAGGGCCCCATCGGCGCGGATCTCCACGCCCAGCTTCGCCCCGGCGCGTGCAACAATACCCTGTAATTCCTCGGCATTATAGAATTCGAGGCGGACGGGGATGCCAAAGCGATCGCGCAGCGGCGTGCCCAGCAGCCCGGCCCGGGTGGTGGCCCCCACCAAGGTGAACGGGGCCAGATCGATGCGCACCGAGCGGGCCGAGGGCCCCTCGCCGATGATCAGATCGAGGGCATAATCTTCCATGGCCGGATAAAGAATCTCTTCCACCGCCGGGGAAAGCCGGTGGATTTCATCGATGAACAGCACATCGCGCGGCTGGAGATTGGTTAACAAAGCGGCCAGATCGCCCGCTTTGGCGATCACGGGGCCGGATGTGGCCCGAAAGCCCACCCCCAATTCGCGGGCCAGGATCTGCGCCAGGGTGGTCTTGCCAAGGCCCGGCGGGCCAAACAGCAAAGCGTGATCCATGGCCTCGCCGCGCACCCGGGCGGCCTCAACAAAGACTTTCAGATTGGCCTTGGCGGCCCGTTGGCCGACGAATTCGTCGAATCCCGTGGGGCGCAGCGCCCGATCGAGCGCTTCGGCAGGCGCTTTTTCAGCGGAAACTAAGCGTGGTTCAGCCATTTTTCGAGATTAAAGCGATTTGGGTGGCCCCGTCGAGCCGCCCGTTAGGCCCGCTGCAACCATCTGCGCGTAAGGTGAAAATGCAATTTCAGGTAGGTCATGCCCGCTATATTCACCCCCGATATCTATGCCGAACAGGCCTTCAGCGCCGAGCGTTACGGCGGCATGTGCCTGTGGCGCAGCTATCCGTGCCCGGGCAGTAAGCATTGGCGCATGGAATATCCCGAGGGAACGCATGCTTTGTTCGGGGTGGATTTCGCGGAAAATCTGGCAAATGATGGTGCCGTAATGCGCTGGTGCCATCCCGATGACCGGGAGATGCTGTTCAGGACATTCGCGAAGATTATCCGCACAGGAAACCGCCAGACTGCCCGTTTCCGCATCTTGCGGCCTGATGGTGCCATGCGCTATCTGCTGACGTGTGGCTGGCGGGTCGATTGCGCACCAAAAGGGCAATATATACAAGGATTTCACCTGGATGTCTCCGGCGAGTTCGAGGATGAACAGCTATTGGAGCGCGAGCGCTCTCTGTCTTTCCTTATGGAAAATGCCAGCGAAATGCTGATGCGCAGTTGCCCCAATGGGCAGATTCAATTTGTTTCCAACGCCTGCCTGCTGCTGCTGGGCTATCGGCCGGATGAGATGTGCGGGCACTCGGTCCTGGAATTCGTGCTCAAAGAGGATATCGAGGCGATTTTGCCGAAGCTGCGCCAATGCGCCGCCACCGGCACCAGCCATGCCGGCCCGATCGAATACCGCATGCGCGGCAAAGATGGGGCGATCCAGTGGGTCGAGGCCTCGCCGCGCGCCGTGTTCGATGGGGCTGGCAATCTGATCGGCTGGGCCGATGTGATCCGCGATATCGGCCAGCGCAAGCGGCTGGAGGAGGAGGCACGCCTTGAACGCGAGGCGCGCCAGGCCGCCGATAATGCCAATCTGGCCAAGACCCAATTCCTGGCCAATATGAGCCATGAATTGCGCACGCCGCTCAATGCCATCATCGGCTTTGCCGAATTGATCCAGGAAGATAACACGGGAGCCGCGCAGGATGCCGGCCGCATCGAGCGCTCCGCCAAGCATTTGCTGCAATTGATCAATCAGGTTCTGGACATGGGCAAGGTGGAGGCGGGCATGCTCGAAGCCATCATTTCGCCAACCGATGTTCCGGCCTTGCTGCAGGACGTGCTCGATACGCTGGGCCCGGCCGCCCGCGCCAACAACAACGTCGTCGAACTGCATGTGGGCCAAGATGTCGGCATGATGCAAACCGATGCGCGGCTGCTGAAGCAATGCCTGCTCAATCTGGGCTCCAATGCCTGCAAATTCACGCACAATGGCGTGGTGCATATCGAGGCGGTGCTGGAATCGGTCGGCGAAAATCGGGTCATGGCCTTCCGGGTGATCGACACCGGCATCGGCATTTCGCAAGAGGCAGCGCAGCGTTTGTTCCAGCCCTTTGTGCAGGCCGATCCCAGCACCAGCCGCCAATTTGGCGGCACGGGTCTTGGCCTGGTTTTGACCCGCAGATTTGCCCAATTGCTGGGCGGGGATGCCTGGGTGGACAGCAAAATCGGCGTGGGCTCCACCTTCACCTTGACGATCCGCAATCAAGCCGGGGCCAAGCCGGTGGCCGAGGCCAGCATCGGCATCGGCGCTGCCGCCTGATCATTTGCGGCCAACCCGACCTGGGGCCGCCCTGGCCCAGGCTTCTTCCATGAGCCCCAAGCCCCTTCCCAGCAAACCACCGCGCCGCCGCTCGCCCACCAAAAAGGCCGATGCAGCGGCCCTCGCCCGGATCGCGCTTTCGAGCGCAGCCCGGGCTGTCAGCAATGCGCGCCCGGCCGAAGCGCTTTCCTATGTCAAACTCGCTCAGGGTCTTGAGCGTCTGGCCGCAAGCGCCACGGCCGAGGGCGCAAACGAAAGCGAGGCGGGCAAAGCCGAAGACCTTGCGCAGGCGCTGTTTGATCTGGTGGCCAAGCTGAGCTGGCTCATGCTCCATGAACCGGGGGCGGCACCGCAGGCTTTCCAGGCTCAGATCGCCGATTGGCTCGCGCTGCACGCGCCCGGCGCGGACCCTACGCAGGCGCAGGCCATCGCCAAGCGCGCTCTGCGCCGTTTTTTAACGGAAGACGGCTGAAACCATTTTGGCGCAGCATGTTTGCCTAAGTTTCGCCTTACCGTTTGGGCGTTGTGCTGCCTGCGCAATCACGCTAAATGTCGCGATCGGACTGGGCCAATTCACTCATGCTTTTGAATTTTCTTGCAGCAAATTGGCCGGAGTTTTCGCGGGATATTTCGCGCCAGGCGGCTGATGCGTTTTTTCAGTATCCGCATATCGTTGCGGGCGCGGTTTCCATCGGGCTTTCGGCCTTTGCCGTCGGCTTTTTCTGGCTGGCCCGCGGCGCGGCGCATGCCAGCTCGCGCGCGGCCATCGCCATGCGCGCCCAACAGCTCAAGCGCACGCGCGATCACCATGCCCGCATCTTGCTGACGCCCATCAAGGGCTTCGGGGCGGGCGCGCTGCGCCAGGAGATCGCCGAGGGCATCGAGCGCCGCTTTGGCGTGTTCGCCTTCCAGGCCCCGGCGCAGGTGGAAATGTTCCCCGTCGCGTTGGAAACCATCCCGATCGGGGCCGAGGCCGAAAGGGGCCGCAAAGTGGCCATTGAGGCCCTCGATCTGCTCGAAATGGCGGCGGGCGATGTGATCGTTTGGGGGCGGCGCAGCCTGAATGGCAAGGTGCAGTTGCGGCTCTTGGCCGCTCCGTCTTTTGGCCGGCTGCCTGAGGCGCATGAGATCACGTTTCAATGGCGCCATGGCGAGGCCTTGGGCGAGATCGACGATGTGATCGCCTATGCCTGCGCGCGGCGCGCCCGCCCGGTTCTCAACCGGCCGCAAGATTACAAGCCCGAAAAGCTGCAATTGATCGTCGATGCGCTCGATCGCATCGTCAATCGGCCTCCCGCCGGCCTGGGCGAGGGGGCATTGATGGAATTGCTCGATGATTATGCCCGCGGCGCGCTGAGCCTCGGCGAGCGCGGCGGCCATGTTTCTTGGCTGGAACGCAGCCTGGAGGCACGCGAGCGCTTTGTGCAGCACATCGATCGCCAGGGCGATCCGGGTGCCTGGGGCGCGGCGCAGCAGGAAGTCGGCCGGGCCTTGGCCGCCTTGGGGGAGCGGGACGCGGATCGCGCCAAGCTCGAAGATGCGGCCAAGCGCCTGCGCATGTCGCTCGATAGCCTGCGCGCCACCGATACGCTGCAGGCCGCCGAAGTCGCCATGCGCGCTTTGGCCCGGGTGGAACAGACGCTGGCGCAGCGCAAAAAAGTTGGCCTGCGCTGGCCGGCTTGAGGATTTAAATCCCTTCCGGGCGCAGGCGTTTTGGCAATTTGGCGGCGATCAGGCGGTGCGCCTCGATCAAGCGGGCCTCTATCTCGTCTTCGTCCATCGCGTTTTTATCTTCCAGCCGCACCCATTTGGCGCGGGCCATATAAGGGGCCGGCACGATGCCCTCACGCTCGATCAACAGCTCAAAAGCCAGATCCGAGCATTTGAACGATAGGATTTTCGGGCCATTGGGGCCGCTGAGGATCGCAAACATTTTCTCGCCGACCACGAAGGCACGGTGATCGCCCCATTTGATCGAAAGCTGCGCCCCCGGCAAGGAAAGCGCGAAGGCCTCGATGCGCTGTAAATCCATGTTTCTCTCCGGGCTGGGACGGTCTTGGCGCGGTGCCTTTGCGCGCAATCGCGGTGTGCCGCAGGGGCGCAGGCGGCGTCAAGGCGGAGAATCTCGCATTCCGCAGACCACTTGACAATATAAAGTACTTCACATAGACATCCACTTGCTTTGCGTTGCAAAGTTATTTGGAGGAATGCGTATGAAAACGATGATCGTATCCCTGGCCGTGATCGGCGCGATTTGGCCGGCCTGTGCCCAGGCGGGAAGCGTGGACGTGCATTTGCGCGGCGTGCAGGATCGCGGCGGGCAAATGCTGGTGAGCCTGCAAAAGGAAGGAGAATTTCTCCAACCCCGCGGGACTTACGGGGCCATCTCGCCGGTGATGGCTGGCGGGGAGATGAATATGACCATCAAGGATGTCGCGCCGGGCGAATATTCGCTGAGCGTTCTGCACGATGCGAATGCTGATTTTCAGATGCAGTACGGCCCGGATGGCCGCCCGGCCGAAGGCTGGGCCATGCATAACGGCGCGGCCTTGCGCGCGCGCCCGCAATGGTCGCAAGTGAAGTTCACGGTCGGGGAGGGCGTCACCAAGCTGGACGAGGCGCTGATCTATCCCAAGCCGTGATCGCCGAAGGTGGGATCGAGGGGGGGGCCGGCCTCCTGCTCGATCCTTGCCGGGATCGCGCCGCCGGCTCAACAATTAGCGGCTCAATTCGCGCATCGCCCCTTCAAGGCCGGCCAAGGTCAAGGGGAACATGCGCTCGGGGCCCATCACCTCCTGGATCAATTGCACCGAGGGCGAATGGTGCCAATGGGCCTGCGGCGTGGGATTGAGCCAAACAATGCGCTCATAAATCTTGGCCACGCGATCCAGCCAAACGGCACCGGGCTCTTCGTTCCAATGCTCCACCGCGCCGCCCGGATAGGTGATTTCATAGGGGCTCATGCTGGCATCGCCCACGAACACGACTTTATAATCATGCGGATATTTATGCAAAACATCCCAAGTGGAGATTTTATCGGTGTGGCGGCGATGGTTGTCTTTCCACACGCTTTCATACAAGCAATTGTGGAAGTAGAAATATTCCATATGCTTGAATTCACTGCGGGCGGCGGTGAACAATTCCTCGCATATTTTGACATGTCCATCCATGGAGCCGCCAATATCAAAAAATAACAGCACCTTGATGGTGTTGCGCCGCTCGGGCCGCAAGATCACATCGAGATAGCCCTGTTTGGCCGTGGCATCGATGGTGGCGTCGAGATCCAATTCTTCGGGCGCGCCCTGGCGGGCGAATTTACGCAGCCGGCGCAGCGCGATCTTGATATTGCGCGCCCCGATTTCCACGGAATCATCGAGATTGCGATATTCGCGTTTGTCCCAGACCTTGACGGCGCGGCCGTGGCGGCCCTGCTCTTGCCCGATGCGGATGCCTTCGGGATTATAGCCATGGGCCCCGAACGGGGACGTGCCACCCGTGCCGATCCATTTGGAGCCGCCCTGGTGGCGCTCTTTCTGCTCTTTGAGGCGCTGGGCCAGGGTTTCCATCAGCTTGTCCCAGCCGCCAAGCGCTTCGATCTGGGCTTTTTCTTCATCGCTGAGGAATTTTTCCGTCAGCTTGCGCAGCCATTCTTCGGGGATTTGCGCCGAAAGCGCCTCCCCAGCCGGGCTGGCCAGGCCCTTGAAGACATGGCCAAATACCTGATCGAAGCGATCGAGATGGCGCTCATCCTTGACGAGGGCGGCCCGGGCCAGAAAGTAAAATTCCTCGACATCATGGCCGATGACATCGCCATCCAAGGCCTCGATCAGGACGAGGTATTCCTTCAGGCTGACGGGCACGCGCGCGGCGCGCAGTTCGGTAAAAAAGCGCTGGAACATGCGCCATTATGGCGGGCGATTTTCGCCGCGTCACCTAGATTTGCGGGCGCTGGCTTCAGCGATCCCCGGCCGGGCCCTCATTGGCCAAGGTGCCGGCGGCGATTTCCTGGGCCTGGGCGTTGAGCAGCTCGCGCTCTTCGGCCATGCGGGCGGCGACGACGTCTTCGCCCTTGGTTTGGCGTTCGGCCTCTTCGGCGGAGCGCGCCACATTTACCGAAATGGACACGCTGACTTCCGGGTGCAACCGCACGCGCAAGCCATGGATTCCCACGGTTTTGATCGGGTGATCCAGGATGATGGCCGCGCGCGGCACCTCAAAGCCCATGGCGCTGGCCGCTTCGGCCACGTCGCGGGCGCTGACGGAGCCGTAAAGCTGGCCAGAATCGCCCGCCTGGCGCAGCAGCACGAAGCTTTGCCCATCCAGCTTTTCGCCATGCGCCTGCGCCTGGGCGCGGGTTTCGGCATTGCGCTTTTCGATATCGGCGCGCTGGACGGCGAACTGGCGCAGATTTTTATCGGTTGCGCGCAGCGCCTTGTGCTGCGGCAGCAGCCAATTGCGGGCAAAGCCATCGCGCACATTGACGACATCGCCAATGGCACCGAGCTTTTCGACGCGTTCGAGAAGAACGATTTTCATCAGCCTGGCCTCACTGAACCGAATAGGGCAGCAGCGATAAAAAGCGCGCCCGCTTGATCGCCCGCGCCAATTCGCGCTGCTTTTTGGCCGAGACGGCCGTGATCCGCGCCGGCACGATCTTGCCCTTTTCGGAGATATAGCGCTGGAGCAGCTTCACATCCTTGTAGTCGATCTTCGGGCTTTCCGCGCCGGAAAACGGGCAAACCTTGCGCCGGCGGCCAAAGGCGCGGCGGGCCGGGATGTTGGAAATGTTCATTTTACTGGCTTGCATGGCGATCACATCTCCAGGCCGTCATCGCGGCCATCAAAGCCATCATCGCGGCCTTCGCGGCAGGCGCGGCGCTTTTCTTCGCGATCGCGGCGGGCCAAAACCGGCGAGGGCTCGTCATCCAGCGCCTCGACGCGGATGGTGAGGTAGCGCAGCACATCTTCATTGATGCGCAGGCGCCGCTCCATTTCATGGACGGCCGCCGCGCTGGCATCGATATTGAGCAGAGCGTAATGGCCCTTGCGGTTTTTGCGCACGCGATAAGCCAAATTGCGCAGGCCCCAATATTCGGATTTGCCGACTTTGCCGCCATGCTCGGAAATGGTGCGGGTGATATCTTCGAGCAGGGCATCGACCTGCTGGGGCGAAATATCTTGCCGTGCGATCAGCACGTGTTCGTAAAAGGCCATTCTTTCGTCCTTCCAAAGGAGTTGCGGCACCAAGCAGGGGGAAGGCCCGGCTTGGCGATGGATCTGGCAAAGCGATGCGCCACATGGCACGCCGCCGCAGACCGCAGCTCGCTGAAGGGGGGGCTTATGGCGCCGCCGCCCGCCAAATGCAAGCAGATATTGGAAAAGGGCTGGAAGCTGACATTCCCTTAGCTGAAAATCGCTCAAATCCAGCTAAAACTCACGCTTTCCCGATATTCATTGCACCGGGAAGCCGCGCACTTCTAGCAGCGCCTTGACATCGGGATCGCGCCCACGGAAAGCGCGGAAGGCGTCTGCGCGGTCCGTGGTGTTGCCGGGGGCCAAGATCACCGATTTCATCTTCGCCGCGAGGATGGGATCAAAAACATTGCCGCTTTCTTCAAAGGCCTTCCAGGTATCGGCATCCATCACCTCCGACCACAGATAGGAATAATAGCCGGCCGAATAGGCATCCGACGCAAAGAGGTGATTGAACTGGGGCAGGCGGTGGCGCATGGCCACTTCACGCGGCGCGCCGATGGCCTTCAAGGAAGCCGCCTCAAAGGCCTTTGGATCGGCGACGCCATCGGGGCGATTGTGCATTTTCATATCGAGGATGGCGGAACTCAGGAATTCCACCGTTTGGTAGCCTTGATTGAACTTTTCAGATTGCTCAACCTTGCTGACCAAAGCCTGCGGCATGGCCGCGCCCGTCTGGTAATGCTTGGCGAAGCGATCCAGCACCGGGCGCGTCAGCACCCAATGCTCCATCACCTGGCTGGGATATTCCACATAATCGCGCGGCGTATTGCCCAGGCCCGGATATGCGACATTCGAGACCAGATAATGCACGGCATGGCCAAATTCATGGAACAGCGTGCGCGCATCATCGAGCGAGATCAAAACCGGCTGGCCGGGTGCGCCCTTGACGAAATTGTTGTTGTTGGAAACCAGCGGCGTGCGTGCGCCATCGAAGGTTTCATGCACGCGATAGCTCGTCATCCAGGCACCAGAACGCTTGCCTGCACGCGCGAAATAATCGCCGTAGAACAGGCCGATATGGCGCCCGCTGGCTTTATCCGTAACCTCCCAAACCCGCACATCGGGATGGAAAATCGGCACAGACCCCGTGATTTCCGAAAAATTCAGCCCGTATAATTCCCCCGCCGTCCAGAAGGCGGCGTTGATCATATTGTTCAATTCGAAATAGGGTTTGATCTCGTTTTGATCGACATCATACTTCGCTTTGCGTACCTTTTCAGCGTAAAACAAGTAATCCCAAGGCTCGATAACGATATTTGCGCCTTCTTTCTTGGCGATGGCGCGCATATCGGCCACTTCTTCCTTGACGCGCTGCACGGCCGGGATCCACACCCGGTTCATCAAGGCCTCGGCCTTGGCCGGGTCTTTGGCCATGGTGTCATCCATGCGCCAATGGGCGTGGGTGGGAAAGCCGAGCAGCTTGGCCCGCTCGGCCCGCAATTGGGTGATCTTGGCGATCAAGGCATTGGTATCATTGGCATCGCCGTTATCGCCGCGCCCCTTGAATTTCTTCCAGATCTTTTCGCGCAGATCGCGGCGCGCGCTGAAGGTCAAGAAGGGATCGACGCTGGAGCGGGTGTTGACGACGATCCAGCCATCTTTCAGGCCTTGCTCTTCGGCAGCGGCCTTGGCCGAGGCCCGATAGTTTTCCGGCAGGCCGGCCAAATCGCTGGCGGCCAGCACCGTCCAGGTTTCTTCATCGCTCAAGACGCGCGCGGAGAAATCAGAAAACAAAGCCGATAGTTGCTGGTTGATTGCGCCCAATTGGGCCTTGCCGGCCTCATCGAGCTGCGCGCCGCGCCGCTTGAAGCCGTCATAGGTGCGCTCCAAAAGGCGCATCTGCGCCGCGTTGAGGCCAAGCTGATCCTTCTGATCGTGCAGAGCCGCGACGCGCCCGAACAGCTTGGTGTTGAAATTGATGGCATCGAACACCGCCGTCAATTTGGGAGACCATTCCTTGTCCAGCGCCTGGACTTCATCATTGGCGAGATTGCTCTGGAACACATCGAATTGCGTGGTGACGCGATCGAGCGTGCGCCCGGCCCGCTCCGAGGCGGCGATGGTGTTTTCAAAGGTTGGCGGCTCGGGGTTTTCAGCGATGGCGGCGATATCGCGCTCCAGGCCCTTGATGCCGGCGCTCAAGGCATGGGGGAAATCGGCGGGCTTGATCTGATCCCAGGGCGGAACGCCGCCATAAGGCCCCGCCCAGGCCGAAAGCAAAGGCGTGGCTTTCAAGCCGGAATCTTGTGCGGCGGCTTGGGTCAAGACGGCCTCGCTGGCTGGGGGAGGGGAAGACGGGCTGGCGCAGGCCGCGCACAGCGCCAAGAATGCGGCGGATGCCAAAAGCTTTGAGCCGGCCATGGTGTTCTTCCCGCGATTTTGTTGTTCATCGATAAATGACACTGGCGGATTTCATCGGGCCGATCAAGCCCTGCCGATCCGCCGGCATCTTGGCTTTCTCGCAAGGCGCGGCGGCGAGGGCTCAGGCGGCTTTCGGGAGAATTGCTCCGTGTTTCAGCATATTCTCACAAACACCATGCACTGGTATGCGTTTGTTGGCGTCTCCACTTTGAGGTCGGCGAATGCGTGACGAGGGCAGCAGCCGCCCGAATGTGTGCCCCAATTCCATGTCGATCCGCGATGCGCGGGCGCGCGCAACTTTGATCCTCGCCTAGGCCGCGCGGGGGCAAGACCCGATCGCCAAGCTCGAAGAACAGGCCACCGTCCGCAAAGTCTCGATCGCCGAACTCGCGGAGGAATTTCTCAACGCCCATGTGCGCGGCGCTTGGGTCAAGCGATCCATGCCCGTTTCGCGGCGCTTGGCGGTGTCGACTTGCCGCCGAACCCGTGCGAACCGATCCAAGAACCGAGCCCCTCGCGCCAATAGCGCGCCTCACATATGTCGATGAAACATGTATTCATCGACATATGTGCCGGGATATGTCGACGACATCGACATGCCGCCCCCCTTCATATCGATAATTTCCGGTTTCGTCGACACGGCAAGGCGCGGTGGCGGGGGCTCAGGCGGCTTTCGGGTTGTGGGTTTGCCCTGCCGATGTGTGCAGCGTGAAACGCGCCGCCAAATGGGACAGATGCTCCGCTTGCGCGGCCAGGGATTGGCTGGCCTTGGTGGATTTGGCCGAGATCGCCGCGGTTTGCTGGGTCATGGTGTCGATGCTCTGCATTTCCGTGCTGATGCGGGAAAGGGCATGGGATTGTTCTTGGGTGGCCGTGCTGATCTCGGCGAATTCGGCGCTGACTTCCGAAACGCTGGCCGCGACCTGCTGCAGGGCCTCCCCGGTGCGGTCCACCAGGCGGGCGCCTTGATCGACCTGGCGCGCGCTTTGCGCGATCAAGCCTTTGATCTCATTGGCTGCCGCCGACGAGCGCTGCGCCAGAGAACGCACTTCCGCGGCCACCACCGCAAAGCCCCGCCCAGCATCTCCGGCGCGGGCCGATTCCACCCCCGCATTGAGAGCCAAAAGATTGGTCTGCAGTGCGATGGCATCGATCAGGGCGATGACTTGCTCCATGCGCTGGGCCGAAATTTCGATCTCGTTCATCGCCTGGATCGCTTCGCGCACAAGCGTGGTGTTTTCCAACGCGCCGCTGCGCGTTGACACCATGGCATCATCGGCGCTGCGGGCCCGATCGGCAGTTTTGCGAACGCCGATGGTGATGTCGTCCACGGAATGCGAAGCCGCTTCCAGGCTCTCGGCCTGAATCAGCACGCGCCGGGAGAGATCACCGGAAAGATTGCTCAGCTCGGTCACGCCGGCATGCATGCCTTGGATGGTCTCGGTGAATCCGATCATCACATCCCGCAATTGCTCGACCGCATGATTGAAATCGCGGCGCACGCCTTCATAATCCTGGGCCAGGGGCTCGCGCAGGCGCACGGTGAGATCGCCTTGGCTCAAGCGCGACAGCCCCGCCGCCAATTGGGCCATTACGCTGGCCTGTTGCGCCGCGCGGGTTTCACGCTCTTGCTCCGCGATCAGCTTGCGTTGTTCCGTGGCGGCGGTTTCTTCATCAAGGCGCTGTTGCAGCAGGCTTTGCTCGGCGCGCAGGCGCGCTTGATCCTGCATCATGTCTTTGAGGGCCAGCACGGTCCTGGCGATGGCCCCGGTTTCGTGGCGGTCTGAAAGATGCGGGACATCGACATCGGTGCGGCCCGCCCGCAGGGCTTCCATCGCCCCATTCAGGCGGCGAAAGCGCTGTTTGAGCCCGCTGCCGACCAGAGCGGCCAAAGAGCCCGCCACCAAAAGCAGCAAGCCCACCAGGATCAGTTCACGGGCCAGTTCCCGCTCCATTTTGGTGATGCGCACGCCGAGCAGGCGGTCCAATTCATCGATATCGGCGGCCCATACCGATTCCACCGCGGCGATAAACTGCGCGGCGGTGGCCTGGCGCGCATCTTCGGTTGTGGCGTCCGAGGCGGCCGTGTTGAAATTGCCCCGCGCCTGCTCCAGCATATCGATTGATTTTGCCAAGGCTTTGCGGGTTGCGCCGCTGGCATTGTTGGCAATGGCCGCCCTCAAAGAACCGATGGCTCCGTCCGTTGCGTGGTTCAGCCGCTCCAGCGCGACGCCTTGCAAAATCGCATTGGGCTGCTGCAAGGCGGCGCTCAATGCCGTGGCGGCCGGCAACAGGGCCGGCAAGCGGACCGTGGCCACATCCATCGCGTAAAAACTATCAAGTTCGGGATCCAGCGTCAGGTTGGAGCCATCCGCAACCGCGGTGATCAAAGCGAGGCCATTGGCCAGGCGATCTTCGCCGGTTGGGCTTGCGTTGAAGGCGTTGGCGCTGGCACCGGCCTCAAAGCGCGCTTGGGCCTTGTCGGCATCGATGGTGCCGCCATTCGACAAGGCCTGCCACACGCCGCGCAGATAATCCGTGCCGGTAATTTCTTGGCGCGAGAAGCTGATCTGGCGCTGGGCCTGGGCAATGAGCAACGCACAAGGTAAGATAGCGGATGATGCAAAAAGCAAGGAAATCAATGCAATTCGAGCGCCAATGGACAGCTTCCGGTTGATCGATGATAGCATGTGCGCTGCTCGCCCTGATTGCATTGCCGCGATATTTTCTACGCTTACGCGATTCGGTTAAAAAGCGCTTGTTGGCCTGGGATGGAGTATAAGGATCGGATGTCGAATGCGCTGAAACCCCTTGTCACCGCCGCCATGTTGATCATCGGCGATGAAATCCTTTCCGGGCGCACCCAAGATGCCAATATCCGCGCCTTGGCCAATTTCTTGGCCCCGCATGGCGTGCAATTGCACGAGGCGCGGGTGGTGGGCGATCGCAGCGAGGATATCATCGCCGCGGTGAATGCATTGCGCGCGCGCTTTTCTTATGTGTTCACCTCGGGCGGCATCGGCCCGACGCATGACGACAT